>NZ_VRVG01000320.1:0-1116 GCF_008040085.1 Methylobacterium sp. WL7
GTTGAGGAAGCGGATGAACTCACTGTTCCGGTGGCGCTGCATGCAGCGGCCGAGCACGGTGCCGGCCAGGACGTCGAGGGCGGCAAACAGCGTCGTCGTTCCGTGACGGGTATAGTCGTGGGTCTGAGCGGCGGGATGGCCGGGGGCGAGCGGACCCGGTCGGGGTGGGTCCACTCCAGCGCCTTGATCTGGCTCTCGTCATCCTAAGCTTATCGAAGGCTCGTCGATGGACAGCACCACCGCGTGGGCGAGTGGGTCCATGTAGAGGCCGACCACGCAGGGATCCCATCGAACATGTTCGATGGGTGCCCGTTCTCGACCTTGGCGGCGAAGGCCGGATTGCGCGAGCGCTTGAACGCGCGCAGCTGGTGCGGCTGGAGGCGGTGAGCGTCCCAGATCCGTTGCACGACACGTAACGAGATCCCGACAGCCCGGGCCAAGCCCGGCCCGTCCAGAGGGTGACCTTGCCCGGCGACTCCGAGTAGGTCAGCGCCAGCACCTCGGCCACCGTTTCGGTCGAATGAGGTGGTGTCTCGCGCGGAGGTGTCTTGTCGCGCAGCAGACCTTCGACGCCCGCCTCGGCATAGCACCACTGCCAGCGCCACACGGCCGGACGACTGACGCCCCGCCCGCCGGGCCACATCCTGGACGCTCAGGCGCTCGGCCGAGAGCAGAACGATGCGGGCGCGCTGGATGTGCTCGAGCAGGCGCGATTGATCCTCGGCAATCACAGAGAGCGGGGCCGAGTCGGATGCACTGGGAAGAACGCAGACAGTCTGAGCCATTGCCCAAACTCGCACGCCTCATCCCGCCCGTGAACCTTTCGTCCGCCTCACTGCACCAGGGCTGACACGGCTTAAGGACGTTTGACCCTGCCGAGGTAGCGCCCGCCCAGCTTACGGCACTTTCACGGAAAGACGTGCCATGCTCAGAATCACTTATTGAACTTCGTCGTTCCTCTAGACCGGCTTGCCTTCAGTCATAACACTTCCGAGCACCGGCTGCGCCATGTCATATTCCAACTTGAACCGAAAACTAGCACTTATGACGTGCGTACTGTAGACGACCAAGTCATCATTTCACCATCGTGCACGTTAAGCGTCTAGCCGGTCAGTT
>NZ_VRVG01000321.1:0-1098 GCF_008040085.1 Methylobacterium sp. WL7
CTAGCATTACAGTTGCATTTTTGGCGAGGTTCTGACTCTCTGCGTCACCATGATTCGCGCATCATGGACATCGGGGACCTCGATCGAGGCGACGTTGGAGTTCTGGGCCTCGTCGCTGCGGGAGGTGAAGGGACGGTTGCGCCCGCTGTTTACGCAGAAGCGGGTCGCGGCCCCGACCGGGGCATTCCTGGACGGACTGCTCGGCGCGGAGCGGCGCAAGACGGGTTGGATGCGGGCGGAAGCCGCTGGCGATCCCGGGCCCTGGCGTCAGCAAGCGGTGCTCGGGCGCGGACGCTGGGATGCGGATGCTCTGCGCGACGTGGTGCGGGACTATGCCCCGGAGACCCTGGCTGACCCGGACGCGGTTCTGGTTCTCGACGATCCTTCGGCAGGCTCAGGATGAGGCCGGCTTTCTCAAGCAGGGTAAAGCCTCGTGCGGCGTGCATCGCCAGTACACCGGCTCGGCCGGCAAGATCACGAACTGTCAGATCGGCGTGTTCGCGGCCTACGCCTCGCGGCACGGTCATGCATTCATCGATCGAGCCTTGTACCTGCCCAAGACCTGGACCTCGGATCCGGCCCGATTAGCCGCCGTCCACGTGCCGGAGGGGACGAGCTTTTCGACCAAGCCGGGATTGGCGCTGGCGATGATTGAGCGGGCGATCGCCGCCGGCGTGCCGTTCTCCTGGGTGGCGGCCGACACCGTCTACGGGGTCGGCGACATCGAGATGGCGCTACGCCACGCGGGCAAGGGCTATGTGCTCGGGGTCAAGACCGATCACAGGTTCAATTCCTGGGTCGGCAAGCCGCTTGTGGCCGGCACCGCCGAGGTGATCGCCGACAGCCTCGCTCCGTCGGCCTGGGCGCGCCTGTCGGCGGGAGAGGGGACCAAGGGCGCACGACTGTACGACTGGGCCTATCGCGAGTTGGCCGACCTCGCTGGCGCCGACGACGACCAAGTCGGCGTGTGGACGCGCGGGCTCCTGATCCGCCGCAGCCTGAGCGATGGCGAGCGGGCATACTTCACGACCTGGTGCCCGGCCGGCACGCCGATCGCGACCCTGGTGGCGGTCGAGGGCCAGCGTTGGACGATCGAGG
>NZ_VRVG01000322.1:0-1090 GCF_008040085.1 Methylobacterium sp. WL7
CGCATTGCCCTGAATTCCCTGTTGCCCAGCCGGCCCGGGCTGGCCGTAGCCGACGCTGCGCACGGCGCCGTCAGCGGCGCTGACAGACAGGAGTGCGGCGAGCGCCGCGGCGAACAGCACGCTACTGGCCCGGACCATAGGACCACTCGAGCGGCGCGTAGGTGGTGGAGGCGGTGATTGGGAACCCGGGCTTGGACACGGCCATAGCCGAGGCGCAGAAGGGGTACTGGGTCGAGAACACGCCCACGAACCCTGGCGGCCACAGCCAGCCAGTGGTCTCGGTCACTCCAATGTTGGCGCAGTCGGCCGCGTTGGAGAACCCCTTGACCCGCACGTAGACGCTGTTCGGGTTCACGACATAGAACGAGCTGAGCGGCAGGCCGTTCATGGGATCCTTCAGGCTCGCCGCCGGGATCATCGTCGTCTGCGGCGTCGGCCCGATCTGGACCATCACCGGCTCAGACATCCGCCGGAACGGGATGGTCTGCGTGCTCTGCGCGAGAACGGGCGCTGAGAGCAGGCAGAACAGGAGAGCGAGGATCCGCATCACTGGAACCCGATCTGAAAGCCCGCGATGGCGCCGGCGCCGATCGTCGTGACGTCGTTGTCCGCCGGGGCGGTGCCAAACGCGTAGGTTAGCCCGGCAGAAGCCGAGACGCCGATGCTGCTGGCGAACGCGGTGACCTGAATGCAGGTGTTGGCCGGGAAGGCGTAGGGACCGGCGAACGGCACGGTAGTGCCGACGGTCACGGCGCCCGTCGAGGCGGCGTTGTAGAGGCGCATGTAGACTGTCGAGGCCGTCGTGTTGCAGCCCTGGTAGGTGTAGGCACGGCCGGCCGTGGCTTTGGCCAGCGTGAGGTTGTTGCCGGCAGCCGACGATGGGATCCGCGAGAAGTTCGAAACGCCGCCCGACCCGGCCTTGGTCTCAGCCGCGCCGCCCGACACGCACAGACGCCCGACGATGTCGAGGACTGCGCGGGCGTTCTCGTGGTCGCGCATGATCTCGGCAGTTTCGCCGCCCGTGCCCATGTCAGCTTCCCAGCCCCAGGCTTGTGCAGCTTTGTCAAAAGCCTCAAGCGCCGCCGCGATG
>NZ_VRVG01000323.1:0-1083 GCF_008040085.1 Methylobacterium sp. WL7
AACTTGGGCTTCGCTGGAGGTGCAGGAAGGACGCGTCGCCATGGACGGGCCTGCGCCATGGGCTTCTTCTTCTTCTTCCCGGCATGGAGAAGCCGCTCCATACGGTCGTCGAGACGAACGCCTTCCTGACCACGGCCAGGCGGATCGGTCTGTCGGACGACGAGCGCACGGCGATCGTGAACCAGGTTGCCGCCGCGCCCCAGGACGGCGATCTGGTCCAGGGCTCGGGTGGGGTCCGCAAGATCCGTTTCGCCGGTTCGGGCGGCTACCGCGTGATGGTGGCCTATCTCGGCGATGATGGTCCCGCCTATCTTTTGGGAGTGCTGAGCAAGACCGCACGCGCAACTTTCACGGATGCCGAGATCAACGCCATGCACAGCCTGACCAAGGCCATCAAGCAGGCCCGGAAAGCGGCCCGGGATCGGTGATCGGCGAGGGATCGATGAAGAACGAAGCGTTTGAAACCGTCATGGCGGGCTTGCAGGACGCGCTCGCCCATGCCCGCGGCGAGGCGGTCCCGGGCCTTGTGGTGCACGCGCCCCGCGTCGCCGATCTCGACGTGGCCGCCATCCGGCGGCGCGCCGGCGCCTCGCAGGCCCGCTTCGCGCAGAGCATCGGGATCGCGGTCTCGACCCTGCGCAACTGGGAGCAGGGCCGACGCCGCCCGGAGGGACCGGCCCGGGTGCTGCTGGCGCTGTTGGACCGGAATCCGCTTGTGGTGCAGGAGCTGCTGGTGGGTGAGGACTAAGAGTCCTGACCGTCCGCCTGCGGCTCATACGGACATGCGCGCCGAGACCTCGGCTTGTTGGAGAGCCAATCCCTCAGGGCGGCGCCCAAGGCGCCGCGCCGATCACCGGCCAGAGCGGGATGTCGCCCCCCCGACCAGGGCGCCGATGCCGATCAGGATCACGGTAGCCGGCACGAACAGCGACAGGATCGCGATCGACTCGCAGAAGGCGAGCCCCTCGGCGATCAGCGGGGTCCAGACCTTGTGCGCCTCGACGAAGGCGAGGGTCGAGGTGCGCAGGGCTTCGATGTCCATCAGGCTCGGGGGGCGGCGGAGGGATCGGACCCATCTGAGGC
>NZ_VRVG01000324.1:0-1045 GCF_008040085.1 Methylobacterium sp. WL7
TAGAGCTGTTCCCACTTATGTAGCGACGGCCAAGTCGTCCTCGTATCCGGCGGCGGTGATGCAGTTGCGGCATTCGTCTGGGGTGAAGCGGGTGAAGGCCTCGCGGATAGCAGCCCAGAGGTCGGGCACGGTGCGGGCGGTTGCGGTTCGCAGCAGGTGCTTGAGCTTGGCGAAGATCTGCTCGATCGGATTGAACTCGGGACTGTAGGGCGGAAGGTATAGGACCCGCGCCCCCACCGCCTCGATAGCTTCGCGCACGCCGGCGACCTTGTGAGCTTGCAGGTTGTCGAGGATGACGGTGTCCCCGGGTCGCAGCACCGGGACGAGGCTGTCGGCGACGTAGCTGCGGAAGCGGGCGCCGTTGGTGGCGCCATCGACGAGACTGAGCGCGCACAGGCCGGTGCTGCGCAGGGCGGCTGTGACGGTGGTAGTTTTGTAGTGGCCCTGCGGCACGAGGAGCCGGCACCGCTCACCGCACGGGGCGCGTCCGTAACGGCGGGCCATGTTGGTGGCGGCCGCGGTCTCGTCGAGGAAGACCAGCGTGTCCGGGTCGAGGTCGGGCAGGGCCTCGAACCAGGCTTGGCGGGCCTCCCTTACGTCGGCCCGCTCCTGCTCAGCCGCATAGAGAGCCCCTTTTTGCGGGTGATGCCGTGGCGGGCGAAGAAGCGCGACAGGCCGCTCGTGCTGGTCTGCAGGCCCTGCGCGGCCAGGGCGTCGCGCAACTCGCGCAGGAAGATCTCGGGCCGGGCTTCGTAGGTGGAGAGGATCCGATCGGCCTGCCCCTCGATGGCCGGAAGACGATCGTCGCCGCGCGTCGGCTTGGGCGCGACGTGGCCTTCCTGCGCGAACCGCTCCGACCAGCGGCTGGCACTCGACACGCTTACACCGAACCGGGCCGCCGCTCGATGGAAGGAGGCGCCCTCGGCCACGGCCGCCACGACACGCTCGCGCAGATCGACAGACAACGGTGAAGGCATCGAGGGCTCCTTCACCACTCAACGCTGCAAACGGCTAACCCGTCGCAACGCGGCCGGGCACGGCTCTA
>NZ_VRVG01000325.1:0-1040 GCF_008040085.1 Methylobacterium sp. WL7
CGCGGCAAGGCGCGGAGCCGGAGATCGCGTCCCTGATCGAGGGCGAGGGCCACCTGTTCGCGGCGCGCCTGGCGAGCCGGGACGGGCAGCGCGCGCAGCTCACCGAGCGGGCGGCGCAGCTGCGTGAGGAGATCGCCGGTCTGACCGAGCAAGCCGCGGCCAAGGGCCGGGAGATCGGGCTGATCGGGACCGAGCTGCGCGGGGTGCGGGATCTGTACGCGAAGAACCTGGTGCCGATCACTCGGGTGACCGCGCTGGAGCGGGACGGGGCGCGGCTTGAGGGCGAGCGCGGTCAGCTGATCGCCTCGATCGCCTCGGCGAAGGGCAAGATCGCCGAGACCAAGTTGCAGATCCTGCAGGTCGACGCGGAGATGCGCGCCGAAGTCGGCAAGGACCTCGCCGAGATCCGGGGCAAGTGGTCGGAGCTGGTCGAGAAGCGGGTGGCGGCGGAGGACCAGCTCAAGCGGGTGGATCTGCGCGCGCCGCAGGATGGGGTGGTGCACCAGATGAGCGTGCACACGGTCGGTGGCCTGGTGACGCCGTCCGAGCCGGCGATGCTGATCGTGCCGGATGCGGACCGGTTGACGGTTGAGGTCCACGTCCAGCCGCAGGACATCGACAGCGTGCGCCAAGGTCAGGCGGCGGTGCTGCGGTTTGCGGCGTTCAACGCACGCACGACCCCAGAGATCGACGGCGCGGTGACGCGAGTGTCGGCGGACGTGACCACGGACCCGAAGTCGGGCCAGAGCTACTACACGGCGCGGATCGCGCTCACGGGGGCGGAGCTGGCGCGGCTTGGGGCGGTGCGGTTGGTGCCGGGGATGCCGGTGGAGGCGCACCTGCACATCGGCGAGCGCACGGTGCTGAGCTATCTGGTCAAGCCGCTCACCGATCAGATTGCCAAAGCTTGGCGCGAACGATAAATAATCGAACGACAGGATTTTTATCAGTGCAGTACGCTAATGCACCTGAGTAGAAATCAATGCGCCGCAATCAACATTCGTGTAATTTTGACGCAGATCGTGCGCCAAACTCAACAT
>NZ_VRVG01000326.1:0-1016 GCF_008040085.1 Methylobacterium sp. WL7
TCCGTGGTCCGGAAGTAGAACTGCGGCCGGTAGTTGGTGAAGAACGGCGTGTGGCGGCCGCCCTCCTCCTTGGTCAGGATGTACGCCTCGGCCTTGAACTTGGTGTGCGGCTTCACCGAACCCGGCTTGCACACGACCTGGCCGCGCTCCACGTCCTCGCGCTTGGTCCCGCGCAGCAGCACGCCGACGTTGTCGCCCGCCTGGCCCTGGTCGAGCAGCTTGCGGAACATCTCCACGCCGGTCACCGTCGTGGTCGTGGTCGCCCGGATCCCGACGATCTCCACCGTCTCGCCGACCTTGACGATGCCGCGCTCGACGCGACCCGTCACCACGGTACCGCGGCCCGAGATCGAGAACACGTCCTCGATCGGCATCAGGAACGGCAGGTCGATCGGACGCTCCGGCTGCGGGATGTAGGCATCCACCGTCGCCATCAGCGCCAGCACCGCCTCCTTGCCGATCTTGGGCTCCTTGTCCTCGAGCGCCATCAGCGCCGAGCCCTTGGTGATCGGGATGTCGTCGCCCGGGAAGTCGTACTTCGACAAGAGCTCGCGCACCTCGAGCTCGACCAGCTCCAGGAGTTCCTCGTCGTCGACCATGTCGACCTTGTTCAGGAACACCACCAGCGCCGGAACGCCGACCTGACGGGCGAGCAGGATGTGCTCCCGGGTCTGCGGCATCGGGCCGTCGGCCGCCGACACCACCAGGATCGCGCCGTCCATCTGGGCGGCACCCGTGATCATGTTCTTCACGTAGTCGGCGTGGCCGGGGCAGTCGACGTGCGCGTAGTGCCGGTTGGCCGTCTCGTACTCCACGTGCGCCGTCGAGATCGTGATCCCGCGCGCCTTCTCCTCCGGGGCCTTGTCGATCTGGTCGTAGGCCGTGAACGTCGCACCGCCCGTCTCAGCCAGCACCTTCGTGATCGCCGCCGTCAGCGACGTCTTGCCGTGGTCGACGTGACCGATCGTGCCGATGTTGCAGTGCGGCTTGGTGCGAGCGAACTTTTCCTTGCCCAT
>NZ_VRVG01000327.1:0-992 GCF_008040085.1 Methylobacterium sp. WL7
CACCGAGACCACCACACCGGGGGCAGTCTCTTCATCAAGGATGCGTCCACGCTCGGCATCAGACCAGCGCCGACGATCACTCACGCCCGTGATGACTTCTAGCCGGCGAACCAACCGCGTCAGCTCGACCATATCCTCAAGCATAGACACAAAACGATTTGAAACAGAGACAATCTAGACTCCACGTTCAACAGCACATTGAAAGAAGCGGCTCCAAACACTGCTTAAATTGGAAGAGAAGAACTGAAAGCTTAAGCTGCGCCATGCATATCCTGCGGAGCTATGGAGCGTCGGATCTCACCAACGGTTGAGCCGGTGAGAGAGGTAGGTCGGGATTCGAAACGGGACCAGGTAGAGGATGTATTGTATTGACAGCTTGGTGCTGAGCAACCTGAGGCCGCGATCATTTGTAAAGGTGAGTTTGTATTATAGCAAGATATAATGTTTTTTTAGGCCATTTTAACAGATAAGCTGAGCTACTTTATGCAATGGCGGTAAGGGTTCTTTAACCATTTCATATTTAGCTTGTAACTGCAGGAGGCTAAAATGCGTTATCTTGTCCTCGCGGTTTTATTTTCATTATGCATAAGTCAACACGCCGAAGCGTTTGAAAGCGTTGCGCCTCTTATTTCGTGCAGTGGATCATCTGAGATTGCGGCTCCACAGCCAGAACCTGGAGATCATTTGCTAGAACATTCTCGAAATCTAGTAGCTAAAATGCGACAGGATAAATTTGACATCCGAATCACGATGCTGGGCCATAAAGCGATACGATCGCTTTGCATTCACTGTCTTAATACAACCTCGAATTCAAAGAACGGAATTTATCCGCGCAAATTCAATTTCCATGAAGGCAGTTTGGCGTCGGCAGAATCGATTTATACACGTCGAGGGGGTTACGATCCTGCAACAGCGGGTGGAGAATATCAAAATAGAAAAATTCGATAATTCTTGTGTCGCCTACGCTAGTGCACTGATGCAGACGAACGCAC
>NZ_VRVG01000328.1:0-991 GCF_008040085.1 Methylobacterium sp. WL7
TGATGGTGGCGGGCAAGGACATCGAGGGGGCGATCCAGCGGCTCGCCCAGATGGCGCGTGCGGCCGGCATTCACCTGATCATGGCGACGCAGCGTCCGTCGGTGGACGTGATCACCGGCACGATCAAGGCGAACTTCCCGACCCGGATCTCCTTCCAGGTCACCAGCAAGATCGACAGCCGGACCATCCTCGGCGAGATGGGCGCCGAGCAGCTGCTCGGCCAGGGCGACATGCTGTTCATGGCCGGCGGCGGGCGCACGACCCGTGTCCACGGGCCGTTCTGCTCGGACAGCGAGGTCGAGAGCGTGGTCGCCCACCTCAAGCGCCAGGGCCGCCCGAGCTACCTCGACGCCGTCACCACCGACGACTCGCCGGAGGAGCCGGCCAAGGAGGGCAAGTCCGGGCGCGGCGCCAAGGCCGAGAAGGTCGAGCGCTCCGAGGATTCCGACGAGGAGGCTCCGGTCTTCGACATCGGCGCCTTCGCGGCGGCGACCGGCGGCGAGTCGGACGACCTGTACAAGCAGGCGATCGAGGTGGTGCTGCGCGACCAGAAGGCGTCCACCAGCTACATCCAGCGCCGGCTGCAGATCGGCTACAACCGCGCCGCCTCGATCATGGAGCGGATGGAGATCGAGGGCATCGTCGGCCCGGCCAACCACGCCGGCAAGCGCGACATCCTGGTCGCCGGGGCGCCCCACGCCTCGAGCGGGATGTACGACGACGAGTGAGGCCGCCGCAGGGCCGCGATCCGATCGGTCGCGGCCCTTTCGCGTCGCATCTTCGCCACAGGGCGGGGCTCTAAGCCCCGTCCAATCCCGTTTCTGCCGGATCGCCCGCTTGGGGCGCCCAGGAGGTTCTGCCGATGATCGGCCGCCGCACCCGCACAGCCGGCTCCCTGATCGCCGCCGGGCTGTGGCTCGCCCCCGCCGCCCCGGCGCAGGCGCAGGTCGGCGCGTTCATCGACAGCCTGTTCGGCCGCAAGGAAGAGCCC
>NZ_VRVG01000329.1:0-982 GCF_008040085.1 Methylobacterium sp. WL7
GGCAGCCAGGGAGCCCAAGGACTAGTCGGCCAGACGGGCGCCACAGGCCCGGCCGGAATAGTCCCGATCTACGGCCCCTCAGGGCTGCGCGCCAACCCCAAGGCGTGGATGGGCACGGTCACGAGCGCCAACGGCCTCTGGACCGCCTCTATCGCGTCCACAGGCTGCACCGTCGCGCCGTGGAACGTGCAGGTTCAGGCCGTCGGCGTCGATAGCACTGCTGCCGGCGTTCGCGTCGCCAACGTGTCCTCGGTTTCCACGACCACGATCAGCGGCACGGTCACACAGCCAGCGACAGTCTCACTGCTCGGCGTCCTATCGCTGACTCTCGCCACGACCGGCACGCCCACCGTCTACGTTGAGGCTTTCTGTAACTGATGGCCTTCACCCCTCACCCCGTCGACGACGCGGAGCTGAACCGGATCCTCGACGAGGAACTGGCCACCGGCATCACGTTTGACAACGACGACGACAAGGACCGCCGCGAGAACGCCCTCGACTACTACGATGGGCGGATGCGCGACCTGAAGGCGCCCAAGGGCCGCTCTTCGGTCGTGGCGCGGGTGCTCGCCGAGCAGGTGGATCGCATCCTGCCGGGCCTGCTGCGGGTATTCGACGGCTCCGAAAAGGTGGTCAGCTACAGCCCGACGCGGCCCGGCGACGAGCCCGCCGCCAAGCAGGCCACTGACTACGTCAACTACATCTGGGAGAGCGAGTGCGACGGCTACGCCGTGCTGCAGTGCGCGATCCAGGATGCACTCGTCGTGCGCAATGGCCTCATCAAGGTCTACTGGGATCCCGAGCGCGAGTTTCACACCGAGCGGCAGACCGGCGTCTCGGCCGAGCAGCTTGTGTTGATGTTCGGTGACCAGCCCGGCATGCCCGCGCAGGAGGTCACCCTCTACGAGATCGAGATACGCCGCGTCACGCAGAACGGCCGCTTGAAGGTCGAGACCGTGGCGCCGGAGGACTTCGGCATCTC
>NZ_VRVG01000032.1:0-47472 GCF_008040085.1 Methylobacterium sp. WL7
CCGCCGAGCCGCCCCTCTCGGCCCTGACCCTGGTCGGGCCGCCCGCCGTGGTGTTCAAGGCCGGCCGCGATGCCTGCGACGGCGCCGACGTCCCGGACGCGCCGGCCCGGGCGTTCCGCGACGCCGCCGGGGCTGTGGCGGTGTTCGGGATGCATTACCGCAACCGCGCCCTGCGCGGGCCGGACCTCGACCACCTCAAGCTCGACTGCGCCGTCGTGCTCGATTCGGGCGAGAAGGCCGACCCGGCGGCCTATGACGACCGGTCCTGGATCACCGCCACCTGGACCGAGGACGGCAGCCGCGTCGCCGCACTGCTGCACCACGAGTACCAGGCCAACGAGCATCCCGGCCGCTGCCCGGCGGGGTCCTACATGGCGTGCTGGTACAACACGATCACGGCGGCCGCCTCGACGGATGGCGGGCGCAGCGTCCTGCGGCGGAGCCCGCCCGTCGTGGTGGCCAGCGCGCCGTTCCGGCAGGAGGTCGACCAGGGCCGGCACCGGGGCTTCTTCAACCCGTCGAACATCGTGGCGGACGGGCGCTGGCGCTACTTTCTGGCCTCGACCACGGGCTGGGATCGCCCCGGCAGCGACCAGGCGGCCGGCGTCTGCCTGTTCCGCAGCGACGATCCGGCGGATCCGACCCGCTGGCGCGCCTGGACCGGCGCCGGCTTCACCGCCGCCTTCCCGGATCCGTACCGCGCCGCCGTCGCGCTGCCGGCCACCTGCCGGCCCGTGGGGCCGTTCCCGGGGCCGGTCGGCGCGGTCGTCCGCCACCGGGCCACGGGCGCCTGGATCGCTGTGTTCATGGCCAAGGTCGGCGGCACCTTCGCACGCTCCGGCTTCTACTGGACCACCTCGCGCGACCTGCTCGCCTGGGACACGCCGCGCCTGCTCCTCGAAGGCGCGACCCTGTACGACGATCCCTGCATGGCGACCGCGCCGCTGATCGCCTACCCGTCGCTCCTCGATCCGGGCGCGCGGGGCCGCAACTTCGACGATGTCGGCGACGGAGCGCTGCTGACCTACGCGACCCTGCGCGTCGAGGGCTGCACGATCACCTCCGACCGGGACCTGGTGCGCCGCCCGGTGGCGATCCGGGTCTGGCCTTGAGGGGCGCGTCCCGAAATACGCGGCTCTACTGACCGGTCCGCCCCACCTGGGGGCCGCCGCGCGCGCTCCGGCCTTGCCGTGCTCCGGAGGGAGGGCGATACCCGAGGATCCGCCGCCAGAGGATCCCGGATGCCCGAGGAGATGACGCGCCGCCCGGTCGGGGCCGGAGCCGCCCGGTCCCGCGACCCGGCCGCGCTCGGGGCAAGGGCCATCGGGGCAGGGGCCATCGGAGCCGGAGCCGTTGGAGCCGGGGCGGTCGGCGCCTCCGCGGTGGGGGCGTTGGCGATCGGGGCCTTGGCCTTCGGCGCGGTGGCGCTGGGCGCCTTCGCGATCGGCCGGTTGTCGGTCGGCCGCGCCCGGGTCGGGGCCTTGCAGGTGGACTCCCTGCAGGTGGACTCTCTGGAGGTGGGATCCCTGAAGGTCCGATCCCTGGAGATCGACACGCTGACGGTCCGGACGCGGCGCCTCCCGGACGGGGAGCGCTGACGCATCATCCTCCGAGGTAATCGCCCGCGCCCGAGGCTGGCCCGCGGGCTCCCGATCGCGTAGCGTTTCATCCGTCATACCGGACATGCCCGCGAGGTCAGGCCGCGATGAACGACAAGACCAAGCCCTTTCGACCTGGCGACGCCATCGACGTCCTCGGCGAGACGGAGGGCGACTTCGTCCTGCCGCTCTGCCTGCCGAAGCCAAGCCTGCTCGTCGGCGAGGACCTCGCCATGGTCGTCCTCGATACGATCCTCGGTCAGCGGGTCGGGCTTCCCCTCAGCCTGCAGGGCGCGGCCGACCTGCACGCGGTGCTGGGCGAGGCCCTGCGGCTTCTTCAGACGCCCGACGGCGGCTCGATCCAGTGACCGGAACGCCGCAGCCCGCGGTCACGCCTCGGGCTCGGCATCCGGCGCGGCGCCGTCCGAGCGCTCGCCCCGGGCCACCTCGCGCAGGGCCGAATCCGGCAACGGGCGCTGCAGCTTGAGCGCCTCGGCGGTCGGAGCCTCCAGCCAGGCCGCCCATTCCTCCGGCTCGGTGAGGACGACCGGCATCGCCTTGGGGTGGACCGGGCCGACGACCCCGTTCGCCTCCGTGGTCAGGAACGAGAACAGCCGGTGCTCCTCGGGGACGCGGTCCGGGTTCTCCCGCTTGGTCCCGCGCACGCCGGTCCAGGGCCGCCAGATCCCCGCGAAGGCGAAGAGCGGACGGTCCTCGTCGCAGGCGAACCAGACCGGGATCTTGCGCGGCTTCGCGTCGGCGTACTCGCTGAACGCGTTGGCCGGCACCAGGCAGCGGTGGGCCGGGCCCAGCCAGGGGCGCCAGTGCGGGCTCGCGGCGTTGCGGACGTTGGTGACGGGGTGCTCGCCGAAGGCCTTCGGGCCGGGAATGCCCCAGCGCATCAGGGCGAGTTCCCGGCCCTCCGGCCCGTTCCAGACCACCGGGGCCATCTGGTCGGGGAAGATCGCGGGCAGCGGCGGCAGGTTGCCGGTGCGGTCGCCGACGGTTCCGAAGGCGCGGCGCAGCCCGGCGGGGCCGGTGCGCAGGCTGTAGAGGTTGCACATGGGGGTCTCGGATCGTCCTCCGGGTCGTCGGGAACCGGGTCGCGGTCCCGCAGGCGGTCAAGTGGCGTCCTGTGCGGCGGCGCGCAATTGCTGCGTGGCGCCGTCCGCCTGCCGGGCGGATCGGGCGATCAGATCGAGGCTGCCGGTGATCGAGCCGACGCCCTGCGCGGCCGCCTGCATGCTCGCCGACATCTCGCGGGTGACGGCGGATTGCTCCTCGACCGCGGTCGAGATCGCGGTGGCGACCTCGTTGAGCCGCACGATCGTGCCCTGGATCGCGTCGATCGCCGCCACGGCGCCCCGGGTGGCCTCCTGGCTCCCGGAGATGTGCGCGCCGATCTGCTCGGTGGCCCGGGCGGTCTGGTTGGCCAGCTCCTTGACTTCGGCGGCGACCACCACGAAGCCCCGGCCCGCCTCGCCGGCCCGGGCCGCCTCGATGGTGGCGTTGAGCGCCAGCAGGTTGGTCTGCGCCGCGATGCTCTGGATCAGCGCGACGACCTCGCCGATCTGGGCGGCCGACGCGCTGAGGCCGGCGATGATCCGCTGCGTCTCCCGGGCCTGGCTCACGGCCTGCCCGGAGATCTCGGATGCTTGCACGACCTGCGCGCTGATCTCGGAGACCGAGGCGGCCAGTTCCTCGGCGCCCGAGGCCACCATCTGGATGTCGCCGGAGACGTGCGTCGATGATTGGGCGGCCTGTCCGGCCTGCTGCGAGACGCCGGAGGCGGCCTCCGCGATCGCGGTGAGGTCGCGCGCGAGGGCGCTCTGAAGGTCGGCCCGGCGCCGGCGCTCCAGCACCGCGGCGGTGACGTCGGTGGCGAACTTGACGATCGTGATGACGCGCCCGTCACGGTCGAAGATCGGGTTGTAGCTGCCCAGGATGAAGACCTCGCGCCCACCCTTCGCGAGGCGCTTGTACTCGGCCATCCGGCTCTCGCCGCGGCCCAGATCCTCCCAGAAGCGCCGGTATGCGGCGCTGTCGCGCTCGGTCTGGTCGATGAACAGGCCGTGGTGGCGGCCTTGGATCTCGTCCAGCCGATATCCCAGGGTGGTGAGGAAGTTCTCGTTCGCGGTCAGGATCGTGCCGTCCAGGGCGAACGCGATCACCGCCTGCGACCGGTTGATCGCCGCGATCTGCCCCTCGTACGCGATGGTGCGCATCACCTGCGCGGTGACGTCGGCGGCGAACTTGACGACTTTGATCGGCTTGCCGCGGCGGTCGAGGATCGGATTGTAGGTCGCCTGCAGCCAGATCTCGCGGCCGTCCTTGCCGATGCGCTTGAACTCGCCCGCCTGGAACTCGCCGCGCCGGAGCGCCGCCCAGAACGCGCGGTAGGCGTCCGTCTCCCGGATGGCCGGGGCGACCAGCATCGGGTGGGACTGGCCGCGGATCTCGTCGAGGCTGTAGCCGACCGCGTCGAGGAAGTTCTTGTTGGCCGTCAGGATCGTGCCGTCGAGGGCGAATTCGATGACGGCCTGAGACCGGTCCAGGGCCTCCACTTTCGAGCGGAGATCCTTATCGAACAGCAAGTTCATCGCTCATATAATCCCTGTTACGAAATCTCGAATCTTATAAAATTGATTTTGATGGTGTCGATCGGGAAGCTGCCGGACCATGTGCCTCCCCATCATGAATAGGTGGCCGATATCGTAATTTGTGTTGGAGATGGAATTGTTTCTGTTTGTATTTTTCGACTGACAGATCTGACTTCATGTCACGACCGGACCGGTATTCAATTTTAAATGGTCGAAGAGCGGTCTTTAAAATATCGGACGTTCTATGACCCAAGATTATGAATGATAAACAGGGGGATTTGTATTTATGGTGACGTAAAGTGAATTTATCTGTTGCGACGCCATTCGCGATGTACAAGCAATCTCGTTGCGTGGTCCTGCCCCATATTGGGTGATGAGCTTCCGGCCCGGCGCCGACAGACGTCGGGCGTGTGACGGGCTCAGCGCGGAGCCGCAACCGGCTTGAAGCTCCACAGCTCGGTCGGGAGCGCGACCGGGGCGCCCTCCTTGTAGAAGGCGGAATCCTGGATGTGCGAGGTCGTGACGTAGACGGTCCCGTCCGGCCCCTGGCTGAACGTGTCCGGCCAGCGCAGGCGCGGATCCTGAATCAGCGTGGTCACCCCAGAATCCTTGGACGCGAGATCGCGGACCTTGATCGAATCGTCCTGCGGCGACGTCACGTATAGGCGGCTGCCGTCGCGATCGATGAGCAGACCGTCGGCTGGCCCATTCTCGCCCACGGTGACGACCTTGCCGGTGAGGGTCTTGTCGGCCAGCATCTCCGGCACCAGCGATGCCGTGACCCAGCCGGTCAGCGCGTCGGTCGGCAGGCTGTACAGAACCTTACCCTTGATCGCCTGCCAGTACAGCGTCTTGCCGTCCGGTGAGAGGGCGATGCCGTCGGCCGAGAACGCGACGCCGCGCCCGTCCGGCCGCCGCAGGGGCTTGCCGTCATACGTCACCGTCACGGCCGGATCGGGCATGGTCGCAGGCACGCCCGCGAGCAGCCGCTTGGCCGTCCCGGACTCGATGTCGACCACCACCAGGGCGCCCTCCGCGCCGGAATCCGTGAGGTAGGCGGTCTTGCCGTCGGGCGAGATCCGCACGTCGTTCAGGTAGGAGCCCTGCGGGGCCACCGTCGGGTCGAACGCGATCGTCTTGGCGACCGTGTTGGTCTTCAGGTCGATCGCCACGAGCTTCGGGCCATCCTTGACCACGGCCGCCATCGCGGGGGCGGCGGCATCGACGACCCAGAGCCGGCCCTGCCGGTCGGCGACCACGCTCTGTACACAGACGAAGTGGGTTTTTGGGTCGACCTCGTCCTTGCGGGCGTTGCGCCAGGCATTCCACTCGGCATCGGGGTAGGGGACCGGCTTGCCGTCCTTCAGCTCCGCCACCGACACCGGCGAATCCTCGGTCCAGCGCGGGAAGTTCACGAAGATCCGGCCGTCCTGCGCCACTGTCACGCCGGTGACCTGATGTTGGAAGTGCGCAACCTGCGTCAGCGCGGTCGAGCCGGCCGGCGGCGGCGAGGTGGCGGCCACGGGCTCCTGCGCCAGGGCCGATCCGGCGAGGGTGCAGAGGAGGAGGGGCAGCAGGGTGCGGGCGGCCGGCATCGTCATACGGGATTGGTCCTGGGATAAAGCGACGGTCGAAGCCCCGGTCTCTGGCGACCGGGGCCGTCTCGGCGGCGGCGGGCGCGCCGCAATCGGGCTCAGTTCGGGTGGAACACCACCTTCACGCAGCCGTCCTTTTTGTCGCGGAAGGTCTTGTACAGGTCCGGGCCGTCGGCGAGGTTCGTGGACCGGTGGGTGATCATCGACGTCATGTCGAACTTGCCCTCCTGGATCAGCTTGGTCAGCGTCTCCAGGTAGCGCTTCACGTGGGTCTGGCCGCTCTTGAGGGTCAGGCCCTTCTGCACGATCGAGCCCATGTTGACCGGTACCGGGCCGCCATAGACGCCCGGCACCGAGACGATGCCGCAGGGGCGCACCGCCTTGATCGCCTCGGCCAGCGCGTAGGGCCGCTCGGTGGAGGTCAGCTTCTCCTGGAGGGTCGAGAGCACGCCGGTGAGGCCGCCATGGCCCGCGCTCGCCTCCATGCCGACGCAGTCGATGACGCCGTCGGCGCCCTGGCCCTTGCTGATCTCACGGATCCGCTCGAACACGTCCTCGTTCATGAAGTCGATGACGTCGGTGGCGCCGGATTTCTTCGCGAGGGCGAGGCGCTCGGGCACGGTGTCGATGGCGATGATTCGCCCGGCCCCCATGATCTTGGCCGACTGGATCGCGAACAGGCCGACCGGGCCCGCACCCCAGATCGCGATGATCTCGCCGCCCTGGATCTCGCAATGCTCGGCGCCCTGCCAGCCGGTGGGCAGGATGTCGGTGAGGAACAGGACCGACTCGTCGTCCATGCCGTCCGGCACCTTCATGGGCGCCACGTCCGCCATGGGCACGCGCACGTACTCGGCCTGCCCGCCGGCATAACCGCCGGTGAGGTGCGAGTATCCGAACAGGCCCGCGGTCGGGTAACCGAACTGCGCGGCCGCCATCTCGCCGTTGCGGTTCGAGCGCTCGCAGACCGACCAGTTGCCGAGCTTGCACTGCCGACAGGCGCCGCAATTGATGTTGAACGGCACGACGATGCGGTCGCCCTTCCTGAACTTGGTGAAGCCCTGGCCGACCTCGACGACCTCGCCCATGAACTCGTGGCCGAGCACGTCGCCGGATTTCATGGTCGGCATCTGGCCGTCCATCAGGTGGAGATCGGAGCCGCAGATCGCGCAGCTCGTCACCTTGATGATGACGTCGCGGGCATCCTCGATCACCGGGTCCGGCACCGTGTCGCAGCGGATATCGTTCTTGCCGTGCCAGCAGAGTGCCTTCATCGGGTCGGTTCTCCAGATCGGGGAAGCACAGCCGCGCGGTGCGGCCTCGCCAGGGCAAGCGCCCGGCCCTACGGTCAAGTTCCGCTGCGGCGACGCCCAAGGCCGCGCCGCTCGCAAGCGACCGACAGGGCAAGGCGGGCCCTGGAGGCCGGTTCCCGCGGCATTCCGCGCCGCCGGCCTGCGATGGCAGACGATTCGGCCGATCCAGGCGCGACCGTGGAACCCCGGATGGGCCTCGACGGGTTATCGGCCATCCCTTCCGAGCTTGGGCGAGGCGTTTTCGGCCATCGTCCTTCCGCGATGCCGTGTGCGAGGCCCCATGCCGAACAGCCCGATCCTTCAACCCGTCACCATCGGCGACCTGACGCTCAAGAACCGGGTGGTGATGGCACCCCTGACCCGCAGCCGCTCGAACGACGAAGGCGTGCCGCCGGACTTCGCCGCCGACTATTATGGGCAGCGCGCGAATGCCGGGCTGATCATCTCCGAGGCGACCAACATCTCACCGCAGGGCGTCGGCTACGCCTACACCCCGGGGATCTGGTCCGACGCGCAGGTGGAGAGCTGGTCGCGGATCGTGAGGACGATCCACGCCAATGACGGGCGGATCTTCCTGCAGCTCTGGCACACCGGCCGGATCTCCCATCCCGATCTTCAGCCGGGCGGCGCATTGCCGGTCTCGGCCTCCGCGATCAAGCCCGAGGGGACCGCGTTCACCCAGGACGGCATGAAGCCCCACGAGACGCCGCGGGCGCTGGAGACCGACGAGATCCCCGGGATCGTCGCCGACTACCGGCGGGCCGCGGAGAACGCCAAGCGGGCCGGCTTCGACGGCGTCGAGATCCACTCGGCCAACAACTACCTGCTGGAGCAGTTCGTCCGCGATTCCACCAACAAGCGAACCGACCGGTACGGCGGGTCGATCGAGAACCGCCTGCGCTTTCCCCTGGAGGTGGTCCGGGCGGTCACCGAGGTCTGGGGCGGCGGCGCCCGCGTCGGCATCCGGCTCTCGCCCGCCACCACGCAGCCCGGCGAGACGCCGCTCGATTCCGATCCGCACGCCACCTACGGCGCCTATGTCGATGCGCTGAACGGCTACGGCCTGCTCTACGTCCACACGATCGAAGGCGTGACCCAGCAGACCCGCGACGTTCCGGACGGGATCGACTTCCTCGACCTGCGCCGCCGATTCAAGGGCGCGTATATCGGCAACAACCAGCTGACCCTCGACCTCGCGGAGACCGAGCTGGCCGAAGGCCGGGCCGACCTGTTCAGCTTCGGCCGCCCCTACATCGCGAACCCCGACCTCGTCGATCGCCTCGCCAGCGGCGCACCCCTGGCCGAGGCGCCCAAGGCCTACTGGTACGGCGGTGGCGCCAACGGCTACTCCGACTGGCCCGGCATGAACGGTCCGGTCCCGGTGCGGCGCTGATCGCACGGGATCGACGGCTCCTGCGTCCCAGCAGGGACGGGGGCCGGAACCTGTGAATGTTTCACGGGAAACATTCCGGCGTTTCACGTTTCGTAACCCATCCGGAATCCGGCCGGGGCGACGGGCTCTCAGACGATCCCGTCGATCCCGATCCCGAGCTGCTCGGGCCCACGCAGCGACGCGCCAGGCCGGTAGGGCGGCGGGTCGCGCAGCAGGCGCGGCGCTACGAGGCGGCGGCTCAACGCCACCAGGGCGATCTCGGCCTCGATCCGGGCGAGCGGTGCGCCGATGCAGTAGTGCAGGCCGCCGCCGAAGCCGAAATGCTGAATGTCCGCTCGGTCCGGATCGAACCGGTCGGGATCGGAGAACCGTTCCGGGTCGCGGTTCCCCGCGGCGAACAGCAGGATCACCGGGGCGCCTTTCGGGATCGTCTCGCCGGCCATGGTGATCGAACCCAGCGCCTTGCGGGTCCGAAAATGCACCGGCGGTTCGTAGCGCAGCACCTCCTCGATCACCTGCGGCGCCCGCTCCGGGTCGGCGCGCAGGCGCTCGAGTTCGCCCGGGTGGCGCAGCAGGGTCAGCATCGCGTTGGTGATGAGGTTCACGGTGGTCTCGTGGCCCGCGACCAGGAGCAGGACCGCGGTGGCGATCAGGTCGAAGTCGCTCAGCTGCTTCCGGCCATCCGGACCGGGCGCGGCCAGCCCGCTGAGCATGTCGTCGGCCGGGCGCCGGCGCTTCTCGCGGATGAGGTCGCGCATATAGGCGGCGATCGCGTCGAAGGCCCCGACGATCTGACGGCGGGTTTCGGCGTCGTGGTGGGCATCCGGTTCCACCGCGGTGGCGAGCTGCGTCGCCCAGACCTGGAAGCGCGGCTCGTCCGCCTCGGGGACGCCGAGCAGTTCGCAGATCACCGTGACGGGCAACGGGTACGACAGGTCGCTCACCAGGCAGATCTCGGAGCGCCCCCGGCAGGCGTCGATGAGCTGATCGACCTCGCGGGCGATCCGGTCGCACAGGCCGAGCACCCGGGTGATGGAGAATTCGCGCATGACCAGGCTGCGCAGGCGGTCGTGGTCCGGCGGGTCGCGGAAGATCAGCGGCCGGTGGGTCGCGGTGATGCGGTTCTTGATCGGGTTGAGGATGAGGTCCTTGAGCGGGTTGCCGGTGCGCGGCCGGCGGGGCGGCGGCAGATCCTCCGAGCTGAGGCGCGGATCGAAGATCAGGCCGCGGATCGCCGCGTGGCCGCTCACCACGTAGCTGCCGTCCGGTTGGCGCCAGACCGGGCGTTGCCGCAGCCGGGCGTAGAGCGGGTAGGGGTCGGCCCGGTTGGCCGGGTCCGTCACGGCGGCGAACAGGGCCTCGTCGGACATCGGGTCAGCCATGGGCGGCCTCGGCGGAAGGGCGCGCCGGCGGGAAGCCCGGCGCTGCGGTCTCGATCCGGGGCTGGTCCGTGGCGTCGAGGATCGGCGGGAAGGCCGCGCCCGCCTCGATCGCCTCGGCATAGGCGGGCAGCCACCGGGCCTGGTCGAACGAGACCGCCGCGATGCTGCGTCCGGCCCGGCCGTAGACCGCGAGGAAGCGCCGGGACGCGCGCGTACCCTGCACCACCGCGACGGCGTCGGCACCCTCGGTGAGACCCACGGCCTTGATGTTGATCCCGAACTGGCTGGACCAGTAGGCCGGAAGATGCACGTAGGCGCGCTGGTCCTCGGGGGCCGCCAGCATGTTGCGGGCGGCGTGGGCCGCCTGCTCGACGGCGTTGCCCCAATGCTCCACCGAGACCAGCCGGTCGCCGTAGAGCCGGATCGGCCAGCGGGCCACGTCTCCGGCCGCGTAGATGTCGGGGCAGGGCGCTCCGTCCGCGTCCAGGACCCGGCAGGCCGCGTCGCAGGTGACGCCGCCGGGATCCGCCGTCAGGCCGGCGCCCCGGAGCCAGCCGGTGGCCCGGGTCGCGCCCAGAGCGGCGATCACGAGGTCGGCCTCCACGGTGCCGCCGTCCGCGAGGCGGGCCCGGGCGCCCCGGCCGGCCGCGTCGCCCTCGAACCGCAGCACCTGGGTGCCGGGGCGGAACACCGCGCCGGACGCGCGCAGGCGCGCGGCGCTCACGCCGCCGACCCAGGTCCCGAGAGCCCGCGCCAACGGGGTCGGGTTGGGATCGACCAGGGTCACCGGCAGGCCGAGGTCGCGCAGGCAGGACGCCGCCTCGCAGCCGATCAGCCCGCCCCCGACGATGAGGACCCGCCGGGGCCCGGCCAGGAGGTCCGCCCGGAGGGACGCGGCGTCGTCACGGCCGCGCAGGGTGTGAATGCCGGCGAGCCCGCCGCCGGTCTCGACCGGCCAGGGACGGGAATCGGCCCCGGTGGCGATCAGCAGTTTTTGATAAGCCAGCTCCGTACCGTCCGCGAGGCGGAGCGTGCGGGCTTTCCGGTCGAGGGACACGGCCGCGTTCCCCAGCCGCCAGCGGGCGCGCAGGCGCGTACGCTCCGGCAGCCGGGTCGCCTCCGGCCTCAGCTCTCCGGCGAGCACGTGCTTCGACAGGGGCGGGCGATCGTAGGGGCGATACGGCTCGGCTCCCACCAGGGTCAGCGGCCCGTCATACAAGCCGTGCCGCAGGGCCTCGGCGGCGCGCAGGCCCGCCAGCGAGGCGCCGATCACCACGATGCCGGCGGGCTCGGCGGTCACGGCAGATCTCCGTCGTCCGGGCCGGCCTGCAGGCTGATGGCGCGAACCGGGCAGGCCTGGACGGCGCGCTCGATCGCGCCGCGCCGCTCGGCCGGCGGGGCCGGATCGTAGAACAGGATCTCGTGGCCCCGGATCGCGAAGGCGTCCGGGGCCGCGTAGCAGCATTGGGCGTAGCCCTGGCAGCGGTTGAGGTCGACCACGACCCGCAGCGCCGGATGATCGGTAGCCGGCTTCACGCCGACCTCGCCATCGGAACCGCCGTGCCGCTGTTGTGGGCCGGGCCGGTGCGGACCAGCGCGTCGATCGCCCCCAGGATGCCGGCCATGGCGCCCCGCGCCGCGAAGGCCTCCTGCAGGGCCATGGCCCGCTGCCGGAAGCCCGGCTCGCCGAGCACCCGCGCCACCGCTTCCCGCAGGGCGTCGACCCCCGGCGCGTTGGTGGCGAGGTTGAGGCCGACCCCGGACCAGCCGATCCGGGCGTTCACCTCCGCCTTGTCCTCGGTCAGGCCCGCCGAGACGATCGGCACGCCGTTCGACAGCGCCTGCGAGACGCTGCCGTAGCCGCCATTCGTGACGAGCACGCTCACCCGCGGCAGCAACTCCCGGAACGGCAGGAACCGCGCGACCCGCGTGTTGGCCGGGATCGGCCCGCGCAGCGCCTCGACCGGGCGGCCGCCCGTGGTGGCGAGGACGAGAAGCTCGTCCCGGTCGGCGAGGGCGGCTAGGGTCGGCTCGACCAGCGCGCCGAAATCGGCGTTGGCGAGGGTGCCCTGGGTGACCAGCACCACGGGCTTGCCGTCGGCGTTGGCCCGTTCCAGCTCCGGCCACCAGTCCGGCAGGGGCGCCAGCGGGGCCGGGGGCTGGAGCAGGCCGATGAAGCGGACGCCCGGCGGCAGCGTGCCGTAATCGTACTCGAAGCCCGGCACGGTCGGCTGGAGGAACAGGTCGGGCAGGACCACCACCGCGTGCGGCAGCGACGCCGGCAGCGGGGCCGCGCCCAGCCGCGCGAGCTGCGCGTCCGCGTAGGCCCGGACCGGGTTGGCGAAGGCGGCATCCATGCCCGCCTTCAGGGCGGCGTAGCGGGCGAGTTCGGACGGGTCGCGGGCGGGCGGCAGGCCCAGGCCGATCGGAGCGTGGTCGGGCCGTTCGAGGAACAGGAAACTGATGTTGGCGGTGACGATCGGCGGGCGCGGCGCCCTGTCGAGGAGCAGCGGCAGAACGCCGAGGAACATGCTGCCGGCCACGATCACGTCCGGCGCATCCGCGGCGATCAGGGCCCGCAGGGCGGCGGCCTGGACCGGCATGGGATCGATGAAGCGCCGCTGGAATTCGCTCCGGAACCGCTCCGGGCCGGCGGGCAGCGCCGTCTCCAGGAAGCCGGCGGAATCGTTGTCCGCGTAGGGCGCGAAGCCCAAGCCCGCCGCCTCGACCTTGGCCTGGAAGGCCGGGTCGGTCAGCACCTGCACGGTGTCGCCCCGGGCGGCGGCGGCGCGGCCGATGGCGAGCAGCGGGTTCACGTGGCCGGTGAGCGGCGTGGCGGCAATCAGGATCTTCATCACGGCCTCCTCGGGCGATCCCGGCCTAACCGACCGCGCGCCCTCTCGATCTCGGCGTCCCGCGTGCGGATGCCGAAGGCGCGGCTCGGCCCGCGCCTGTCGTGAGGGAGAATCGCCGGCGGACTTGCGGAGTTACCGGTACAGATTCGGGTTCGTGCGGCAACGCACAAATCCTGCCACCGTGAACTTTCACGAAGACTGTCACTGCCTCCGGGTGTGGCTTGCGAAGGCCGTATTCACGCGATCGACTGCTTCGATTCAAGCCTCGCGCCGGCCGACACTGTTCGCAGGCACGCCATCGAAAGTAGTAGGCGCTATAGCGGGCTTAATAAGTAGATAGCCACGCTTGACCGCGCTCGTTGGTGCCAGTCATATCGTCAAATACTGATATAACAGAATATTGGTTAACGTCCTAAGGTTCGTTATTCATTTCGATGGCGGGGCGATGGGGCTGATGCGGTCGAAGGGGAGCGGCAGATGAGTAAGAGCCTATCGCGTGTCGTCGCGGTCATGGCCATGGCCATGGTGGCGCAGGCCTTGCCGGCGCGGGCGCAAACGATCGATCTCGCCCTCGGCGCGGGGTACCGATCTTTCGATTTCGGCGGTCCGGGCTCGGTGCTGCCGACGTTCTCCTTCAGCCTTGCCGGGCCGGGAACGCTCTCGATCGTGGATTCCTATCTCAGCGGTGATCAGTTCCGGATCAACGTGACATCATCGACGGGCGTGACGATCTTCTCAGGGCTCACATCCACGCCCGCGCTCGGGAGTTACGCGACCTCGGCTTTAGACGCGTTGCAGAATCCCGCCTTCAGCTCGGCGCAGATCCACCTGAGCGCCGGCACCTACACGGCGGGTGGGTTTGCCGAAGCGAGCCCCTACGGAACCGGCGGGGCGTTTGCCGGCCTGTTCGAATCCAGCGCCGCTGCCGGTGCCGGTGCCGGTGGCGGTTCCGGTGGCGCGCCCTCGCCCGAGATCAACGCGATCCTGGGTCTCGCGCTCGCCGGCGGCACCGTGACCTTCCTGCGCCGCAGGCGCCGCGAGCAGTCCGGGCCGGCTGCCGCCTGAGAGCGCCGGCGTGGCCGAGATCCTGGCCGGACGGGGGACGGCGATCGTGGGCGGCACGGCCCACGCGCGCCCGTCGAGCCCGCCGGTCCACGCCGCGCGCTGGAGCCTGCTGGTCTTCGGCTGCGGCACCTCCCTGTCGGCCGCCCTGCAGCGCCTGCTGCTCGAGCCCGATCCGGGCCTTCAGCGCCTCGTCGAACTTAAGTTCGGCGAGGTGTTCGCCGCGCTGGCGACGGCGGTCCTCCTGTTCACCGCCCGTGAGGTCCGCCCGGCGCTGACGCGGTCCGACCCCGGTATCCTGGTCGCCGGTGCGCTCACGTGGTTCCTGCCCGAGCCCCACGCGGTCTACGCCGGCATGACGCTCGTCGCGGCGTGGTTCCTCGTCCGGCGCTCGGAAGACCGTCTGCTCGCCGATATCGGTCAGATCTGGCTGGCCCTGTCGGTGTGCGAGCTGTGGAGCAAGCTCGTCTTCAAGCTGTTCTACCACGCCATCGAGCCGTTCGAGGTGGCCGTGATGGCCTGGGTCGGGCGCCTCGCGTTTCCCGGCCTGCACGCCACCGGCGTCTATCTCAGCACCCGCCCGGACTGGTCGATCGTGATGCTGGAGGGCTGCTCGGCGTTCCACAACCTGTCGCTGGCGGCCCTGATCTGGCTGTGCGTGCTCAAGATCGCCGGGCGACCGATCGGCCGCGGGGCGCTGGGAGCCCTGGCGGCGAGCGCGATCCTGGTCGTCGCGATCAACATCGCCCGGATCCTGGCGATGCTGCCGTCGGCAGAGGCCTATCATCACTGGCACGACGGGGCCGGCTCGGTGACCGTGGCGCTGGTCTCGGTGGCGGCCTCGCTGCTGCCCATCGTCATCCATGTCGAGAGGTCGCCGTGCCCGGTCGCGCGTCCCGTTTGACCAGAGCCGACCGCGCGGGCCTGGGCGCCCTGTGCCTGCTGCTCGCCCTGTCGGTCTCGATGCGGGTCCAGGCCTACGGGACCGGCCCGGCCGCCCCGGAGCCGGCCGCCGCCGTCGCGGCGGTCGATCTCGGCGCGGGCGTGGTCCTGACCCGGGCCGAGGCCGTGCGCCGGGTGGTCTGGACCGCCGCGTGCCCGCGCCCGGTGGTGGCCGACTTCGTCGAGCCCTCGCCCCACGGCACGGACACGTCCCTCGCGGCGCCGCGCGACCCGAACGACCGCGTCGTCTACGTCTACCGGGGCTGGACCCTCGACGGCCCCCGGGCCGCGATGGCGCTGGGCGTCCTGCATGTCGTGCGCCGGGCCGGCGCGGTTCTGGGAGCGAACGGGGCCGCGACGCGGCACGAGCTGGCCGTGAAGCTGGTCGTGCCGGCGGGATGCGACGCCTCGCCCGAGGCCGTGATGGCCGCGCTGCGGCGGACCCGAGATTAGGCTCAGGTCTCGATGGAAACGTGCGTCGCCGGGCGTTTCCTGTCTCGCGGTGCCGTTTCCCGGATGCATGCAGCGGCGGCGCTGTCCGCGCCGGGCCCCGGATCATCGTCCCCTGACGTGCCGGATGTCCGGGAAAGGGCCGCGCTTCATACGCCAGGCACGATGCGCCAGGTCTTTGCTTCGCATCGTCCCTTTCCGAAAGCCGGCGCCCGCCTTCCGGAATGACGCTTCAATCCGCGACGATCACCCGGTTCGGCAATTCGTCCGGATCGTGGGGCCCGGCCGGGAGGTGCTGCGCCAGGCAGGCGCCGATGCGCTCCACCGCCACGGTCAGGCCGCCCTCGATCTCGCCGCGCGCCAGCGCCCCGCCGAGTTCGGCCAGGATGCCGTCCCAGGCTTGCGCCGGGATTCGCCCGAGCACGCCGAGATCCGTGACGATCTCGGCGTGGCGCTCGGCCAGGGACAGGTAGAGCAGCACGCCGGTGCGGGACCGGGTCCGGCTCAGGCCCCTGGACCAGAACGCCCGCTGCCCGGCCTCCCGGGCCCGGGCGCTGCGCAGGCTGCGCGGCACCAGGGCGAGGCTCAGCCGCTCGATCTGGCTCAGGCCCAGGATCGCGGCGACCAGGGCCGCCTGCGCGAGCAGGATCGTGACCGCACTCCAGCCGGTCAGCGCGATCAGCGGCCAGGGCAGGATCAGCCCGGCGATCAGGGCGGCGTGCAGCACCACGGAGCGGTAGGCGCCCGCGCGGCGGCCGACCATCACGACGATCTCGCCGGACGTGCCGGATTCGGCCCGGGATACCGCCTGGGCGAGGCGTTCGCGCGCCTCCGGGGGGAGAACGTCCGCGATCCTACCAGTCACCCGAGGCTCCCCCGCCGCCGGAGGAGCCGCCCCCGCCGGAAAATCCGCCGCCGAAGCCGCCGGACGAACCGCCATCCGAGTAGCCGCCGCTCCATCCGCCCGAGCCTGGGCCGGGCAGGAACACGATGCCGCCGCCCCGCCCGGCCCGTCCGCCCCGGTTCATGCGCCAGGCCACGAACAGGACGATCAGGAACAGGGCGATGAAGATCGCGACCTGCCCGGGATCGACCTCGTCGCTGCGGACCTGCGGCTTGCGTTGCCACTCCTGCGCATCCCCCGACAGGATCCCCAGGATCCCGTCGACGCCGGCATCGATCCCGCCGTAATAGTCGCCGGTCTTGAAGCGCGGCGTGATCGCGCTGGCGATGATCACCCGGGACAGCGCGTCCGTCAGCGCGCCCTCGAGCCCGTACCCGACCTCGATCCGAACCTTGCGCTCGCTCGGCGCCACCAGCAGCAGGGCGCCGTTGTTGGTCTTGGCCTGCCCGAGCTTCCAGTCCCGGAACAGGCGGTTGGCGTAATCCTCGACGGTCGTGCCCTGCAGGTTGGGCACGGTCGCCACCACGACCTGGTCCGAGGTCTTGTCCTCGTGCGCCTTCAGCTTGGCCTCGAGCGTCCCGCGCTGGTCCGGCGTGAGGATGCCGGCCGCGTCGACCACGCGGCCGGTCAGCGGCGGGAAGGTCAGGTCGGCTGCCAGCGCGCCGACCGCGTAGACGGCCAGGCACCCGAACAGCACGACCAGCGCGAGGAGGAGCCGCACCACCGTGGTGAGGCTCAAGCCCATGAGCCGCATCGATCTATCCGCGCCGTCTCTAGAACTTCACGTTCGGCGGACGGTCGGAGTTGGGCGTCGCCGAGAACGTCTCCATCGGCTTGGACTCCGGATACATGATCGCTGCGATCCAGCGGCCCGGGATGGTGCGCAGCTCGGTGTTGTAGGCCTGGACCGCGCCGATATAGTCGCGCCGCGCCACGGCGATGCGGTTCTCTGTGCCTTCGAGCTGCGATTGCAGGGCCAGGAAGTTCTGGTTCGACTTCAGGTCGGGGTACTTTTCCACCGTGACCAGCAGGCGCCCGAGGGCCCCCGACAGCTGGTTCTGCGCGTCCTGGAATTCCTTGAACTTCTGCGGGTCGCTCACCGTCGAGGCGTCGACCTTCACGCTCGACGCCTTGGCGCGGGCCTCGGTCACGCCGATCAGCACGTCCTTCTCCTGCTGGGCGTAGCCCTTCACGGTCTCGACCAGGTTGGGGATCAGGTCGGCCCGGCGCTGGTACTGATTCTGCACCTCGCTCCAGGACGACTTCGCCTGCTCCTCCAGGGTCGGCACGCGGTTGATCGCGCCGCAGCCCGAGAGGCCGGTGGCGACCAGCAGGACCGTGAGCGCGCTCAGCAGGCGCGCCGCCGCGGAGGAGGGGCGCAGGGCGCCGGCATTCAGCATCGAAACCATTCCGGGGAACTCCCTTCCGGGCGAGGCCCGGTACACCGATCACAGTTCCGAGAGATAAGGCCGCGCCTTGTCAAGGTAAGGGCCCCGCCGGATTCACGCTTGAGGGCAGGCGGTGCGACCCGGTAAGGGCCTCGGCAACGGCCGGGACCGGCGCGCGTTCGAAACAGCATGGGCGAGACCGCACGGGGACCCGGGATGGATGCAGAACTCGCCGACCACGTCAGGGCCGCGGCGGCGGCGGCAAGGCGCCACGCGCTGGCCTTCCGGGCGCCTGTGGACAAGGACGCGCTGCCCTGGTCGGTGATCGAGGCGTTCGACGCCCGGGTCCGCGGCCATGTCGAGCGCGACCGGCGGATCGAGGAGGAGCGCGACCGGGTGCTGATCGCCGCCGTGAACCTCGCCGAGACCCCGGGCGAGGAAGGCGAGGGCGCGGTCGCGGCCGCCCGCGCCGACCTCGTGGACGCCATCGACTACCTGGAGCAGGCTGTCCTGCGCTTCGGCGTGGTCAACCGGCAGGGCGCGAAGCTCGGTCACGGCGCGTACGGCCAGCCGGTCGGCGCGCGGGACTGGCGCGGCCCCCCGGGGGCCGCCAAGACGAGGCCGTAGGCATTCGCGAGACGCGTCCGACCGCGGCGACCGTGAGCCGCCTCGACCTGAAGACGCTGCGCCTGTTCGCGGCGATCTGCGAGGCCGGGACGCTCAACGGCGCGGCAAGGCGGGCGGCGATCGCCCCCTCGGCGGTGAGCAAGCGCCTGGCCGAGCTGGAGCGCGCGCTGGGCTGCGCGCTCCTCACCCGCGAGCCCCGGGGGATGCGCCCGACGCCGGCCGGCGAGACGCTGCTGCACCATACCCGTCGGATGCTGGCGAGCGCCGAGCAGATGGCGCTCGAACTCGCCGAGCACGCGCACGGCGTGCGCGGCTTCGTCCGGATGCTCGCCAACCTGTCGGCGATCGTGCAGTTCCTGCCCGAGGACCTCCAGGCCTTCCTGGCCGCGCAGGAGCAGATCCGCGTCGACCTGGCGGAACGGCCGAGCGGCGGCGTGGTGCTGGGCGTCGAGGAGGGCGCGGCCGATCTCGGGATCTGCGCCGGCGGCACCGATACCCGCTCGCTCACCGCCTACCCGTATCGCGGCGACCGCCTGGTCCTGGTGATGCCGGCCGACCATCCGCTGAGCGGGCACGCCGCAATCGCCCTCGCCGACACCCTCGAATACGACCATGTCGGCCTGCACGTGGAGAGCTCGATCTACGCCGCCCTGCGGGACGAGGCCCGGCGCCTCGGGCGGCCCCTGCGCCTGCGGATCCACGTGCCGAGCTTCGACGGGATCTGCCGGATGGCGCAGGCCGGGATGGGCCTCGGCACGATCCCCGAGGGGGTCTTCGCCCTGCTCGGGCCGCAGCTGAACCTCGCCGCGGTGCCGTTGACCGACCCCTGGGCGACGCGGACGCTCACCCTGGTGGTCCGCCCCGGCGCGCTGCCCCCTGCCGCCGCCCTGTTGCTGGATCACCTGCGCACGGCCGGGGGATAGGAGGGGCTTCCGTTCGCGCGCGGAGAACGCAGCCTCGCGCATAGCGTTTGGACATCGCCCGGAAGCCGGTCGTATCCTCCGGGCAAAGACAGGGAGAGAACGACGGTGTCAGGTCCGCTCAGCGGGATCCGTGTGCTGGAACTCGGCCAGCTCATCGCCGCGCCCTTCGCCACCAAGCTCCTGGCCGAGTTCGGTGCCGAGGTGATCAAGGTGGAGGCGCCCGAGGGCGGCGACCCCTTGCGCACCTGGCGCAAGATGCACGGCGACACCTCGCTGTGGTGGTATCTCCAGTCGCGCAACAAGAAGTCGATCGCGGTCAACCTCAAGACGCCGGAGGGGCTCGACATCGTCAAGCGCCTCGCCGCGAGCGCCGACGTTGTGGTCGAGAACTTTAGGCCCGGCGGCCTGGAGAAGCTGGGTCTCGGCTGGGACGTGCTCTCGGCCCTCAACCCGTCGCTCACGATGGTGCGCATCTCCGGCTACGGCCAGACCGGGCCGTATCGCGACCGGCCGGGCTTCGGCGCCATCGGCGAGGCCATGGGCGGGCTGCGCTACACCACGGGCTCCCCCGACAGCCCCCCGGCCCGGGTCGGCGTCAGCATCGGCGACACCCTGGCCTCGCTCCACGGCGTGATCGGCGCGCTGATGTCGATCCTCAACGTCAAGGTCAACGGCGGCGCCGGGCAGGTGGTGGACGTCTCACTGGTCGAGAGCGTCTTCAACGTCATGGAGAGCCTGGTCCCCGAATACGATCTGCTCGGCGAGATCCGGACCCGCACCGGCGGCGCGCTGCCCGGCATCACCCCGTCCAACACCTACCCGACCCAGGATGGCGGCTACGTCGTGATCGCCGGCAACAGCGACCCGATCTTCCGCCGACTGATGACGGCCATCGGCCGCCCCGACCTCGCCGAGGACCCGCGAATGCGCTCGAACGAGGGCCGCTCGCAGCACGCCGCCATGCTCGACGGCGTGATCGGCGACTGGTCGAAGGCCAGGAGCGTCGCGGACGCGCTGGCTGCCCTCGACGCCGCGGACGTGCCGGCGGGCCGGATCTACTCGGTGGCCGACATCGTCGCCGACCCGCACTACCAGGCCCGCGACATGATCCTCCAGGCCGAGTTGCCCGGCGGCACGCAGGTCAAGATGCCCGGCATCGTGCCGAAATTGTCCGGCACCCCCGGGGCGGTGCGCTGGCAGGGGCCGGCGCTCGGCGCCCACACCGACGCGGTCCTGGCCGATCTCGGCCTCGACGCGACCGCGATCCAGACGCTGCGCGACGCGGGAGCCGTGAAATGAGCGACGCCACGATGCTGGTCCAGGAGGTCGCCCCCCGCGACGGCCTTCAGATCGAGTCCGCCTGGGTCGAGACCGCGGAAAAAATCGCCCTGGTGGACGCGCTCTCGGATGCGGGCTTCTCCCGCATCGAGGTCTCGTCCTTCGTCTCGCCCAAGGCGGTGCCGGCGCTCCGGGACGCCGCCGAGGTCTTTTCCGGGATCCGCCGCCGTCCCGGAACGGTCTACGTGGCCCTCGTCCCGAACCCCAAGGGCGCCGAGCGGGCGCTGGCGGCCGGGGTCGGCGAGATCAACCTCGTCGCCTCGGTGAGCGAGACCCACAACCGCGCCAACATGGGCATGAGCCCGGACGACTCAATCGCAGGGTTTTCCAAGATCATGGAGACCGTGAAGGGCTCGGCCGTCCTGACCAACGCCTCCGTCGCCACGGCCTTCGGCTGCCCGTTCGAGGGCGACCAGCCGGTCGACAAGGTCGTCGCGCAGGTGGAGCGCTATCGCGCGCTCGGCATCACCGGCGTGACGCTCGCCGACACCACCGGCATGGCCAACCCGCGCCAGGTCGAGCGCCTCGTCGCCCGCGTCCTGCAGATCGTCCCGGCCGAGCACCTGACGCTGCATTTCCACAACACCCGCGGGGTCGGCCTCGCCAACGTGCTGGCGGCCTGGCAGGCGGGGGCGCGCCGCTTCGATGCGGCGCTCGGCGGCCTGGGCGGCTGCCCGTTCGCCCCGGGCGCCACCGGCAACATCTGCACCGAGGATCTGGTCAGCATGGCCCACGAGATGGGGATCCCGACCGGCCTCGACCTGCCGGCCCTGATCGCCCTGTCCCGGGACCTGCCCCGGCTGGTCGGCCACCCGGTGCCCGGCCAGGTCGCCCAGGCGGGCCGGCCCTGCGACCTGCACCCGGTCCCCCGGGCCGCCTGAGCGAAGGGCGGCCTTAGCCCGATGCATCGGGGGCTCCGCCCCCGAACCCCGCCAAAGGGCTGAGCCCTTTGGAAACCCGTGACTTGAGACACCGTGCGAGGAAGCCGCCCATCTGAAGGCGGTCCCGCGCAGCTGCCCCCGTCTTCGACGGGCGGACCGATCGAGGGAGGAACACGATGGCCATCGCGGTGACCGGCGCCCCCGCGCGCCCAGAGGACGTGACCGAGGCCGGCATCGTCCGGAAGGTGGCGTGGCGGCTGATGCCGCTGATCATGGTCTGCTACCTGTTCGCGTTCTTCGACCGGATCAACATCAGCTTCGCCAAGTTCCAGCTGCAGAGCGACCTCGGCTTCAGCAACGTCGCCTACGGTCTCGGCGCCAGCATGTTCGTGGTCGGCTACGTCATCTTCGAGGTGCCGTCGAACCTGTTCCTCTACCGGGTCGGCGCGCGGCGCTGGATCGCCCGGATCATGATCTCCTGGGGGATCGCCACCGCGCTGATGATCTTCATCCGCACGGAATGGCACTTCTACACCCTGCGCTTCATCATCGGCGCCATGGAGGCCGGCTTCGCGCCCGGCATCCTGTACTACCTGACCCTGTGGTTCCCGGCCTCGCATCGCGGCCGGATCACCTCGTTCCTGTTCGTGGCCTCGGCGTTCTCGGGCATCCTCGGGGCGCCGGTGGCCGGCCTGATCCTCGGGGGCCTCAACGGCGTCGCCGGGCTCGCCGGCTGGCAATGGCTGTTCCTGGCCGGCGGCTTGCCCTGCCTGCTGCTCGGCGCCCTGGTGCTGATGCGCCTCGACGACCGGATCTCCGATGCGCGCTGGCTGTCGCAGCCGGAGAAGGACCTGCTGTCCGCCCGGATCGCCCACCACAACCGCGAGATCGGCGACCATTCGCTCCTCGGCGCGCTGCGCCAGCCGGGCTTCCTGATGATCGGGCTGGTCTACTTCCTCCTCCAGATCGGCTCCTACGGGCTGAACTTCTGGGGGCCGGACCTGATCAAGACCGCCAGCGGCAGCAGCGCCGCCTATGTCGGCCTCCTCACGGCGGTCCCGTACATCTGCGGCGCGATCAGCATGGTGGTGGTCGGGCGCCTGTCCGACGCCTCGGGCGAGCGGCCGAAGTTCGTCGCCGCGCTGGCGATCGCCGCCGCCATCGGGTTCTTCACCGCCGGCCTGTTCGACCGGCAGATCGTGCCGCTGATGATCGCGCTGGCGCTGCTGGGATCCGGCATCGTCGCCTCGATCCCGACCTTCTGGACCCTGCCGGCAAAGCTCGTCACCGGCGTCGGCGCGGCCGGGGGCATCGCGCTGATCAACACGCTCGGCCAGTTCGGCGGCATCGTCAGCCCGGTGATGGTCGGCTGGGTCAAGGACCTGACCGGATCGACCACGCCGGCCCTCTACGTCATCGGGTCGCTCTGCCTGGTGGCGGCCGGCCTCCTGCTGTTCGCCATGCCGGCGAGCCTGCGCCGGAGCGACCGCGGCCCTTGAACGGCTTGCCGAACCGCTACTGCGGACTGAGCCCGACGGCGTAGCGGAAATCGCTGGGCGTCAGGCCGAAGCGGTTCTTGAAGCGGCGCGTGAAGTAGACCCGGCTGGTGAAGCCGCAGCCGGCGGCCAGGGTCGCGATCGTCAGGTTGGTGAAGGCCGGGTCGATCAGGCGGTCGGCGGCGACCTCGAGCCGGCGTTGCCAGATCCAGTCGGAGACGTCCTGGCCCCGCTCGTGGAACAGCTGCTGCAGCCGGCGCGGCGACACGCCGACCGCGGCCGCCAGCTGAGACGGATCGAGGCTCGGATCGCCGAGGTTCGCCTCGACATGCGCCTTGGCCCGCTGGACCAGCACGTTGCCGCCGAGCGGCTGCGGCAGGTCCTGCGCCATCCGCTCGGCGATGCTGGCGACGATCAGGTCCACGCCGATCGACCCCATGCGGGCGGCCGCGACCGGGTCGAGCTGGTGATGCATGCGGCTCAACTCCGCGAAGTAGCCCATCGCCAGGGTCGCGGTGGCCAGGTCTGCGCCCACCGTCCGGGCCGCGTAGCGGTGGGCCGGCCCGAGCACGCCCTCCAGCCGTTCGCGCGGAATCTTCAGGTACAAGGATCGATTGCCCGGGCTCGTCGTCATCACCGTCGGCTGATGCTCGATCACCACCAGGTCGCCCGGCCGCTGCGTCGAGACCCGATCCCGCTGCGCGATCGTCGTGGTGCCGGCGAGGGTGAGGCCCACGCTGATCCAGCCGTCGTCACCCAGACGGCGGATCTTGGCAGGTGTCGCCTCGCTGCGCAGCGGGCCCTCCGAGACCCGGGTCATGGTGAGCGGACCGAGCGTGGCGATCTCCAGCCTGGCCTCGAAGGGCGCGGCGTCGAGCTGCTCCTGTTCGAGGGGCAGGCGCTGCTCTTCCAGCGTCTCCAGCCATCGTTTGAATCGAACATCGATAGGAATATTATCTGTCGAAAACAATAATTTCATAAGTATATTTCCGTTTTCGGCGATGGCAGACGCCGGACAACGGCGCGACAGACCTCTGAAATATTTGGGCTGAACCTCGATCTGTTGCTGAAAACTGTGCTATAAAATTCAGTACTTGCCGGATTATCAAAGTCGTGAAGACGGTGTTTTGTCCTTGTATACAAAAAATTTCATCGTGTATGCAAGCGGAGTACCACGAGGCGAATGCGATCTTGTGTCCCGCGGGCGGGGCGATCCCCGACTGCCCTCACTCTGCCCGGAACAGGGACCGGACCGCGTGCGGCGGCGGCGATGAGACCGCCGGGGAATCCTATCGCCGCCGCGTCGGATCGTCGGGCCGCTCCGCCGTGTCCAGGAGGGCCGCGACCCGGTACTCCCGCGGAGACAGGCCGTGGCGCTCCTTGAACCGGCGGGCGAAATGGGCCTGGCTGGCGAAGCCGCAGCCGAAGGCCACGGCGCCGATCTGCAGATGCGCGCAGCTCGGGTCGGCCAGGCGCTTGGCGGCCGCCACGAGGCGGCGCTGCCAGATCCAGTCGGAGATGTGCTGGCCGCGCTCGTGGAACAACTCCTGCAGCCGGCGCAGCGACACGCCCACCGCCGCCGCGAGTTGGGGCGGGTCGAGGGTCGGGTCGCCGAGGTTGGCTTCGACGAAGGCCTTGGCGCGCTGGACCACGACGGTCCCGTGCAGCGGCTGCGGCACCTCCTGGGCCATCCGCTCGGCGATGCAGGCCACGATCAGGTCGAGCCCGATCGTCGACATCCGCTCGGCCGAGTCCGGATCGAGCCGGTGGCGCACCTGGATCAGCTCGCGGAAGAAGGTCGATGCCAGGCTGGTCGAGGCCATCTCCGCCCCCATCGACAGCGCGGTGTAGAGGCGGGTCGATCCGAGCATGCTCTCGAGGCGTTCGCGCGGCAATTCGAGGAACACGGCTTGGCTGCCCGGGCTCGTCGTCACCACGGACGGCCGGTGATCGAGCACCACGATGTCGCCCGGCTTCTGGACCGAGTCCCGGCCGTCCTGAAGGCAGGTCGACCTGCCGGAGAGCTTGAACAGCACGACGGCCATGCCGGCCCGGTCGTGATGGCGCGCGGCATTGGGGGTCGTCTCGTTGCGCAGGGCGCCCTGCGTGACCCGGGTCATCCGCAGGGTGCCGACGTTGGCGAACTCCATCTTGCCGGCGAACGGGCTGTCGTCGAGGCGCTCGATCTCGATCGGCACCAGCCGCTCGAACAGCGTCTCCCGCCAGATCTTGAAGCTGCTCTTCGGGTGAAGGTTGTCGGTCGAGAATACGGGCTGCACGGGTGCTGTCCCTGGCGATGCCGGGCGATGTGGTGGTTTACGGGATGCTCAAGAGGGTCGCGTGGCGGTACTCCCGGGGGGCCATGCCGTAGCGTTCCTTGAAGCGGCGGGAGAAGTGGGCCTGGCTGGCGAAGCCGCAGCCGAAGGCCAGGGTTCCGATCGGCAGGTGGGCGCAGCCCGGGTCGGCCAGGCGCTTGGCCGCAGCCTCCAGCCGACGCTGCCAGATCCAGTCGGAGATGTGTTGGCCGCGCTCGTGGAACAGTTCCTGGAGCCGGCGCAGGGACACGCCCATCGCCGCCGCGAGCTGGGGCGGGTCGAGGGTCGGGTCGCCCAGATGGGCCTCGACATGGGCCTTGGCCCGCTGGACCACGACGGTCCCGTGTAGGGGCCGGGACACCTCCAGCGTCAGGCGCTCGGCGATGCTGGCGACGATCAGGTCCACGCCGACCGACGCCATGCGGGCGGCCGAGTCGGGGGCGAGCCGGTCGCGCAACCGGACAAGCTCGTGGAAGAACTTGACCGTCAGCCCCGTCGAGACGACGTCGGCACCCATCGTCAGGGATGTGTAGAGCCGGGTGGACCCGAGCACGCTCTCCAGGCGCTCCCGGGGCAGCTCCAGGAACATGGACTGGCTGTCCGTGCCCGACTCGTGCGCGGCCGGACGATGATCGATCACCACGAACTCGCCGGGGCGCTGCACCGAACTGCGGTCATCCTGGCTGCGCATCGACGTGCCGGCGAGCTTGAAGATCACCACGACGGTGCCGTCCTTGCCGTTGCGCCGGATCAGCCCGCGCGTCGCCTCGCTGCGCATGGCGCCGTGCGCGACGCGGGTCAGCACCAGCGGGCCGACGCTCGCGGCTTCCAGCTTGGCCCGGAAGGGGCGGTCGTCGAGGCGCGTCTGCTCGAGGGGGACACCCCGCCCGACGAGCGACTCCCGCCAGCGCCGAAAGCTGTGCAGGGGGTTAAGACCCTCTGTCGAAAACAATGCTTCCATAAGTAAATTTTTCGACCGAACGGCATTTCGCGCGGCCGGAACAAGGGATCCGCGTCACCAGACAAGCGCCGCCCGACACATATTGTATATTATTTTCAGCCTCAAGGGATGCATTTGAGCAACCTGAGGTGAACTTGGCAACTCACCGCCGGTGGGACGCCTCGCGGCTGTCGATCACTGGGGCGGACCTTCGGGCCGTCGGTCGGCGGACGTGGGGTATTGATGACGCGAGATTGAACAGCAGCGCCTCACATGATCAACGAACCCGAACCCCGCTCATCCTTCCTGCTCGAGAAAGTCGGCGCGATCGTTGCGGCCTACGTGTCGCGAAACCCTGTGGGGGCAGGGGATTTGCCGGTGCTGATCGATCAGGTCCATGCCGCGATCGCGGTGCTCCAGCGCAAGCCCGCCGGCTCCGCCACGTCCTGGACCGGCCCGGCCGCCGCCGAGGTCGAGGCCTCGATCGGCGAGGACGGCCTGATCAGCTTCATCGACGGCCGCTCGTACAAGACGCTGAAGCGCCACCTCACCGCCAACGGTCTCACCCCGGAGCGCTACCGCGCCAAGTTCGGCCTGCCGGCCGACTACCCGATGGTGGCCCCCGGCTACGCCAAGCGGCGCTCGGAGATCGCCCGGGCGATCCAGCTCGGTAACCAGGCGGCCTGAGCGATGGCCTGCGCCATGACCCATCCGGTTCACGGGCAGCCCGAGACGGATCGCTCCGGGGAGATCCTGGAGCGGATCGCCGGAACGCTCCGCATGCCGGTCGCCGCCTTCCTGCCGGACGAGCCCGAGCCGCGCGAGGCCGTGGCTCAGGCGGCGGATCTCGTGACGGCCTTCATGGCGATCGAGACCGTCGCCGCGCGCCGCACCTGCCTCGCCTTCGTGCGAGCCATGGCGCGCCCGTGAGGTCTCGGGAAACCGGGGCCGGAACAGATGGGGCCGTTTCCGCGGGGTGCGGAAACGGCCCTGTCCGTCGTCATGCTTGTCCGTCGATTGCGGGGCTCGACCCCGCCGATACCCGCGGCGTCAGAACACGTGGCGCAGCAGGAAGAACAAGGTCGCGGCCAGCGTGATGGCGGCCGGCAGGGTCAGGATCCAGGCGAGCGCCATGTTGCGCACCGTGGCCATCTGCAGGCCCGAGCCGTTGGCCGCCATCGTCCCGGCGACGCCCGAGGACAGGATGTGCGTGGTCGAGACCGGCAGGCCGTAGAGTTCGGCGAGCCCGATCGTCCCCGCGGCGACCATCTCGGCCGAGGCGCCCTGGGCGTAGGTGAGGTGGGTCTTGCCGATCTTCTCGCCCACCGTGACGACGATGCGCTTCCAGCCGACCATGGTGCCGAGGCCGAGCGCCAGGGCGACGCAGACCTTCACCCAGCCCGGGATGTAGCGGGTGCCGTTGTTGAGCAGCCCGGTGTAGCTCTTCAGGGTCGTCGTCTCGGCCTCGGAGAGACCCGCGCCGGCGTTGGGCAGCAGCCGCACCGCGTCGGCGGTGAGGTACATGGCGCTGCGCAGGTTCTCGGTCTGGGCGGCCGGGACGGTGCGGATCGCGCCGTAGTTCTTCACGCTGGTGGCGATGTCGGTGGCGAGCGCGGAGAGCGCGGCGTAGACCGGCGGCTGGTTCAGGTCCTTGGACTTGAGGGCGTCCGTCACCGTCCGGCGCGCCTGTGCCGCCTCCGGCTGGGGAGCGCCGGCGGCCCGGGCGGAGAACACCTGGCTCGCCGCCGCCGAACTCTGGATGAAGGCCGGGGTCGTGTCGTCCGACATGGTGCGGTTCAGCGCGTAGGCGGTGGGTGCCGCGCCGATCAGGATCAGCATGATCAGGCCCATGCCCTTCTGGCCGTCGTTGCCGCCGTGGAAGAACGACACCAGCGTGCAGGTCAGGATCAGGAGGCCGCGGATCCACACCGGCGGCGGCGTCTCGCCCTTGGGAGCCTCGTAGAGGTCCTTGCGGCGCACCGCGAATTTCAGGGCCAGCAGCAGCAGCGCCGCGAGGGCGAAGCCGCACAGGGGCGAGAACAGCAGCGCCTTGAACACGTTGAAGGCCTGGTTCCAGTCGACGCCGGCGGTGCCGTCGCCGCCGCCCATCAGCTGGTTGGCGAGGCCGACGCCCAGCACCGAGCCGATCAGCGCGTGCGACGAGGAGTTCGGCAGGCCGAAAGCCCAGGTCCCGAGGTTCCAGATGATGGCGGCGAGCAGCAGCGCGAAGATCATCGCGTAGCCGGCCCCCGAGCCGACATGCAGGATCAGCTCCACCGGCAGCAGGGTGACGATGGCGTAGGCCACCGCGCCGGAGGACAGCATCACCCCCAGGAAGTTGAAGAAGCCCGACCAGACCACCGCCACCAGCGGCGGCATCGAGTGGGTGTAGATCACGGTGGCCACCGCGTTGGCGGTGTCGTGGAACCCGTTCACGAACTCGAAGGCGAGGGCGATCAGCAGCGCGAGCCCGAGCAGCGCGAAGGCCCCGTAGGCCAGCGGCGCCTCGCCGACGGCGTTCATGTCGGCGATGAGGCTCACCACCGCGTAGCCGAGCCCAGCCACCAGGACCGCCAGGAAGGCGACGACGCCCCCCAGATGGATCCCGTGCTCGAGGCGCGGACCGCCCGCGGGCCTGCTCCCCACCCCGTGTTGCGGAATGACGGCGGAATCGGACATGGGCCCTCGCGTTGAATCGTCTTCGGAAGCGGGCCGGGATTAAGATTATGGGATGACGTTTCAGTGACGTTTTGTCGGATGTATTCAGCGAAGCATTATATTCGTGCGTCCACCGCCAACGATCCGAAAATATCAATCCGGACGAAGTCTATTCCGCCCTCTTCGAGGGCTGGGTCGCGGTGTTTACTGGTACGACCGCCCCGGGTCCCCGTACCGAGACCTGACATCCGTCCGGCGATGGTCCGCGTCGATCGAAAGGCCGGCGTCGGGCGCGGGGGACGCGTGAAGCTTTTGTGGCGGTGCGGTCGCGGCGCCGGAAGCATAGCGCAAGATGATCCGACCCTGGATTTGTGCCGGCTAATATATCGTGCTGTTGCCGCCGGGATACACGCGATGATTCAGGGCTTTGTGAATGGATTATGACGCATTCGCGTTCGTGGAAGTGGCTAAATCTCCCGCCGCAGGCCGAATGGCCGCGGGCTTGGGGGCCAGGAATGAACGTTCGCTATGGGGTCTCGATCGCGGCCTTGATGGTCGCCGCGTGCGGGTCGGAGGTGCAGGCGCAGACCGTCAACACGACGGCCTCCGACGTCAACGTGCTCAACCTGCTAGCGCCCTACCTGGCGCTCAACGGGACGGCGGCCGGGCAGGCGACGCTGACCCTGAACCTGGCGCAGACCATCGCGCTCAACACCGGCGCGGACCTCGCCCGGCAGCAGGTGGCGATCAGCGACAAGAACCTGCTCAGTGCGGCGAGCAACAGCCTGTCGTCCTCGGGGCTCGGCAGCTACGGCGTCGCGGCCAACATCGCCGGCGGCCTGCCCGGACAGATTCCGATCAACGGCATCGTCCCGCAGCAACCGGTCGGCGGCCTCGGTGCGCAGCTCGGTCCGATCTACCAGCGCGGGACCGCCCAGGGCGTGAACGGCGCCCTCGGCAGCGTGGTCAACCTGCTGGTCAACGCCAACACCTTCACGGGCAACAACCTCGGCGTCGCCAAGAACTACTTCGCCAACGGCGCGGCCAACAACCCGAGCGTGACGCCGGCCAACTACGTGGCGGTGCCGGCCGTGGCGCCGGCGGGTTACAGCCTGCCCACCGCCAACGGCCTGCCCAACACCACCAACAGCGTCTACGACCTCGCCTACGGCGTCACCAACACCCAGCCCGGCCAGGACGTGTACGGCTCGTCGCGCCCGGTCCAGGTCGCACCCGGCCGGATCAACCCGTTCGATCCGACGGCGCTCACCGGCCTCGCGACCAACGCCTCCTTCCCGAGCGGGCACACCACCTACGCGTTCACCAGCGGCTACCTGCTGGCGATGCTGGTGCCGCAGCAATATCAGAACGTGCTGCTGCGGGCCTCCGAGTACGGCGAGAGCCGGATCGTGCTCGGCGTCCACTATCCGCTCGACGTGATCGGCAGCCGGGCGCTGGCGGCCTACGACCTGGCCCAGGCGTTCACGAACCCAGCCTACGTCAACAACGCCGCGGTGACCGGCGTCGCGATCAACCTGCCGAACCAGTTCGTGCAGGCGCAGGGGCAGCTCCAAGCCTACCTCGCCGCCCAATGCGGCAACACCGTCGCGGCCTGCGCGGGTGGCGCCGCCAACACCGCCGGCAACCCCTACGTGCCATCCGGGGCCAACCAAGCCGCCTACCAGCAGCGCCTCACCTACGGCCTGCCGACCCTCACCTTCACCCAGGCCCCGCGCGAGGCGGCCCCGGCGGGCGGCCCCGACGCCGCGATCCTGCTGGCCCCGCTCTACGGCGGATCGACCGCGGCCGCCCGCACGCTCGCCCCGCAGGGCGGCCTCTATGGCCAGCTCTCGACCGCCACGATCAACCAGATCGTGGTCAACACGCAGACCAACGCGCTCGCCGCCTTCTACGGCAGCCCGCTCAGCTACTGGAGCCGCATCGACCTCTATTCCGCCGCCGGCTATTTCGGAGCCGTCACCGGCACCCTGCGGATGGACACGAGCGACCGCCTCGGCATCGATGTCGGAATCGGCAACGGCGGCGCGCTCTACGCCAACGGCACCATCGCGGGCACCGTCTCGGTCGGGGCCGGCGGACTGCTCGGCGGCTCGGGCACGCTCGGCGGCCTCAACGCCCTGTCGGGCGGTATCGTGGCGCCGGGCAACTCCATCGGCACCCTCAACGTCGCCGGCTCGGTCGCCTTCGCGCCGGGCTCGGTCTACCGGGTCGAGGCCAACGCAGCCGGACAGGCCGACAGGATCGCGGCCGGCGGTGCCGTGACCCTCAGTGGCGGCACCGTGCAGGTCGTGGCCGCCTCCGGCGCCTACAGCCCGCGAACCACCTACGCCATCCTGAGCGCGGCCGGCGGCGTCTCGGGACGGTTCGACGGGGTCACGGCGAACCTCGCCTTCCTCAGCCCCGGCCTGCGCTACCTGCCCAACGACGTCGCCCTGACCCTGACCCGCAACGACGTCCCGCTGGCCGCCGGCGCCACCGGCCGCAACGGCGTCGCGTCCGCCAACGCGCTCCAGGCGGCGGGGTCCGGCCGGGCCTACGACGCCGCCCTGGCGTTCACCACCGCCGAGGCCGCCGACGGCTTCCGGGCGCTCGCCGGCGACATCCACGCCGGCACGGTGTCGGCGGCCTACGAGACGGCGTTCTTCGTGCGCGAGGCGGTGCTCGACCGGCTGCGCTGGGGCGGCTCGGCCGCGAGCCTCGACGACGGCCGCGTGCCGGCGGCCTACAGCGCCGACCTGCCGGGCCGGTCGCCCGTGGTGGCGAGCGTGCCGGCGCGGATCCTCGACCCGCAGGTGTTCGGGCTCTGGGGCCAGGGTTTTGGTGCGTTCGGCACGGCCGGCGGGGGCGGCAACGCCTTCGACCTCGACCGGCAGATCGCCGGCTTCGCGCTCGGCGCCGACATCCGGCTGCCGAGCGGGTTCAAGTTCGGCGTGGTCGGCGGCTACACCGAGGCCAACCTCGACAGCGCCGGCCGGCAGGGCGGCAATGCCCGGGCGGAGAGCGCGACGCTCAAGAGCGGCTTCGGCGGCGTCTACGGCGGGTACGAATTCGGTCCGGTCGCGGTGCGGCTCGGCGCCCTCTACGCCGACACCGACACCCGCACTCGGCGCAGCGTGCTGTACGGCCTGTCGGACAGCCCGACCGGGCATGGTGGCGGCCACACAATCCAGGGCTTCGGCGAGATCGGCTACCGGTTCACCCTGAGCGCGCCGGCGGCCCTGATGGCGAAGGACGGCCCGGCGCTGCAGCAGGCCTCGACCTATCTCGAGCCGTTCGTCGGCGCGGCCTATATCGGCATCCGGCGGGACGGGTTTGCGGAGACGGGCGGCGCGGCGGCCCTGGTGAGCTACGCGCGCGACTATGACCTCGGCGCGGTGACGGCAGGCGTGCGGGCGCAGACCAGCCTGGATCTGGGCTTCGGGCTTCCGGTGAAGGCCTACGGCCTGCTTGGCTACCGGCGGGCGTTCGGGGACGTGGTCCCGACGGCGCTGCTGAGCTTCGGCACCGGCCCGGCCTTCCTGAGCGCGGGGGTGCCGATCGACCGGGACGCGCTGGTCGCGAGTGCGGGGCTCGACCTGCGGGTGGCGCCGAACGCGACCCTCGGCGTGTCCTACACCGGCCAAGTCGGCGCCCGGGCGCAGGACCAGGCCGTGAAGGGCAACCTCACGCTGCGGTTCTGAGGGAGGCGCTGTCACACGGTTGACGCGGTCCGGCCGCTAGAGCCGTCCCCGATCACGTTGTGATCGGGGACGGCTCTAAGTCCTTGATTCAACGCGCTCGCCGGCGATCCGGGCCGATCACGGGCGTGAACAAGGGATCCGCATGATTGACCCCACGGTGTCGGCGTTGTCCCTCGGCGCGCTGTTGGCCCTGATCCAGATCGCCAGCATCGCGATCGCGGGCCGGCGCATCGGGACGGTCCACGGCGCGTCCACCTTCCCGGCCGGGGCCCCGGTCTCCCTGGTCCGGCCGCTCCACGGGGTCGAGGCGTTCAGCGACGAGATGCTGGCTCGCAGCTTCCGCCTCGCCTATCCGGCCTACGAGCTGATCTTCTGCGTGGCCGACCCGGCCGATCCGATCGTCCCGCGGGTGCAGCGCCTGATCGCCGACCACCCGCAGGTGCCGGCCCGGCTGATCCTCGGCGACGAGCGCGTGAGCGACAATCCCAAGCTGAACAATTGCGTGCGCGGCTGGCGCGCCGCCGCGCATGACTGGGTCGTGCTCGCCGATTCCAACGTGGCGATGCCGCCGGATTACCTCCAGCGGCTGCAGGCGGCCTGGCGGGCCGACACCGGCCTGGTCTGCTCGACCCCGGCGGGCGCCCGGCCGGGCAATTTCATGGCCGAGGTGGAATGCGCCTTCCTCAACACCCTGCAGGCCCGCTGGCAATACGCGGCCGAGGCGTTCGGCCTGGGCTTCGCGCAGGGCAAGAGCATGCTCTGGCACAAGCCGTTCCTGGAGGCCCGGGGCGGCCTTCAGGCGCTGGCCTCCGAGATCGCCGAGGATGCAGCCGCCACCAAGCTGGTGCGCGCCGCCGGCAAGCGCGTCCACCTCGTGGCGAGCCCGTTCGAGCAGCCGCTGGGACAGCGCGGCTTCCGCGAGGTCTGGGCGCGGCAGCTGCGCTGGGCGCGCCTGCGCCGGGTGACCTTCGCGCTGTTCTTCATCCCGGAGATCGGCAGCGGCGTCCTGTTGCCGGCGCTGCTGGTGGCGCTGTGGGCCGGCAGCCCGGCCGGCCTCGCGGGCGCTGCCGGCCTCGTCGGGCTGTGCTATGGCGCCGAGTACCGGCTCGCTTTCCGCGCGGGCTGGCAACGCGGGCCGCGCATGCTGGCGGCGTTCGTGGTGCGCGACGCGCTGATCCCGGCTCTGTGGCTCGGCGCCTGGGTGCAGAGCGCCATCGTCTGGCGCGGCAACGCCATGGATGTGCGCCCGCGCCGCGCCGGCGTCGACCGCGCCTGCGCGCCGACGGCGTGACCGCGCGGAAGGCCGGAGGTCACGACATGACGCGCCGTTACGCCCTCTACTGGCTCCCCCCGCCCGGCTCGGCCCTGGCCGCCTTCGGCAATGCCGTCCTCGGCTACGACAACGCCGCCGGCGCGCCGGTGCCGCATCCGCAGGCGCTCGGCGACCTCGCCGCCGTCACGGCGGGCGCCCGGGTCTACGGCTTCCACGCGACCCTCAAGGCGCCGATGCGCCTCACCCCGGGGGCCGAGGAGGCCGACCTCGTCGCGGCGGCGCGGGACCTCGCGGCCGGGCACCCGCCGGTGGCGCTCGGCCCGCTGGCCGTCGCGGCGCTCGGACCGTTCCTGGCGCTGGTTCCCGCGGCCCCGCCGCCGGAACTCGGGCTGCTCGCCGCCGAATGCGTCGCCGCCCTGGACCCGTGGCGGGCGCCGCTGTCCGAGAGCGAGCGCGCCAAGCGCCGCCCGGAGCGCCTCGATCCGCGCGGCCGCACCCTGCTCGCCCGCTGGGGCTATCCGTATGTCTTCGAGGCCTTCCGGTTCCACATGACGCTGACCGATGCGCTGCCGGATCCCGACCGCGCCGCCTGGCAGCGCCGCCTGACCGACGCCTACGCGGCCACCGGCCCGGAGCCCGCGGTGATCGACGCCCTGAATGTGCTCGTGCAGGACGGGGCCGAGCCGTTCCGGCTGCTGGCGCGCCTGCCGTTCGGAGACGCGCATGGCTGAGCGGCATCTCGGCCTCCAGCCGGCCGTCGACCCGAGCGCCCGGATCGTCGAGTGCCATCTCGGCCGCTACACCGAGATCGGCGCCCGCACGCGCCTGACCGAGACCGTGCTCGACGATTATTCCTACATCGGCCAGGACGGCGAGGTCATCTACACCACCATCGGCAAGTTCTGCTCGATCGCCGCCGCGGTGCGGATCAACCCGGGCAACCACCCGATGGAGCGCGCGAGCCAGGCGCATTTCACCTACCGGGCCCAGGCCTACTGGCCCGAGGAGGCGGACGAGGACGCGTTCTTCGCGCGCCGCCGGGCCAGCCCGGTGACCATCGGGCACGACGTCTGGATCGGCCACGGGGTGGTGGTGCTGCCCGGCCGCAGCATCGGCACCGGCGCGGTGGTCGGGGCGGGCGCGATCGTCACGCGGGACGTCCCGGCCTACACGATCGTCGTCGGCAACCCGGCCCGGCCGGTGCGCCGCCGCTTCCCCGAGCCGGTCGCCGAGCGGCTGGAGCGCCTCGCTTGGTGGGATTGGGACCACGAGCGCCTGCGCAGGGCGCTGCCGGATGTCCGCGCGCTGCCGATCGAAGAGTTTGTGGAGCGGTATACGAGTTGGTCGGGGACCTAGGGAGAAACCGGGTCGGGCGTCGCGGATTTTGGTGCGCCGACTAAAGAAATCATTTCGTATTCGTCATTCAACCGTCGTGGAAGAGGCGTTTAGCTGCCTCCACCCCGCAGCGGATGGAAGTTTATGCTCGTCGTCGAGGATCTCACGCGTCAGTACGGCGGCCGCCTGGCCGTGGACGGAGTCTCGCTGCGGATCGAGCGCGGCAGTTTCGTCGGCGTCATCGGCCGGTCTGGAGCTGGCAAATCAACGCTCCTGCGCCTGATCAACCGCCTCGCGGACCCGAGTTCCGGGCGCATCCTCCATGACGGTCGCGACATCACCGGCCTGAGCGGTCGGCCGCTCCGGGAATGGCGCACCCGCTGCGCCATGATCTTCCAGCAGTTCAACCTCGTCGGCCGTCTCGACGTGATGACCAACGTGCTGATGGGCCGGCTCAGCCATGTGCCGACCCACCGCTCCCTGCTCCGGCTGTGGTCGGACGAGGACAAGGCCATGGCGCTCGCCGCCCTGGAGAGCTTCGACATGGGCGAGTTCGCCGGCCAGCGGGCCGACGGCCTGTCGGGCGGCCAGCAGCAGCGCGTCGCCATCGCCCGGGCGCTGGTGCAGGAGCCCGAGATCCTGCTCGCCGACGAGCCCGTGGCGTCCCTGGACCCGCGCAACACCCGGCTGGTGATGGACGCGCTGGCGGCCGTGAACCGGCGCTACGGCATCACGGTCCTGTGCAACCTGCACTCCCTCGACCTCGCCCGGGCCTATTGCGACCGCCTCGTCGGGCTCGCCGCCGGCCGGGTGGTGTTCGAGGGCGGCCCGTTCGACCTCACCGAGGACGTGGCGCGCCGGCTCTACGGCCTGGAGGCGGGCGAGGTGCTGGACGATTCCCCGGAGCGCGAGGCCGAGCAGCGGGCGGCCCTGCCGGGGCTGCCCGGCCTCGTCCCGGCCCAGCCCATCCGCGAGGCCGCCATCGGCGCCTGAACCGGGCGCCGGTCGCCGGCGCACCGGGCTCGAGGCACCCAACAACGACGGATGGAAACGCCCGACCGGGCGCGCCGAGCGCGCGGCCGGACGATCCCGCGCTTGAACAGACCCGAGGACCACCCGATGATCACCCGACGCACCCTCGCCGCCGCCGCGGCGTCGCTCGCCCTCTTCAGCCTGCCGGCCGCCGCCCAGGAGTGGAAGGCCAAGTATCCCGAGCTGACCCTCGCGGTCATCCCGATGGAGAATGCCAGCGGCACCAACGACCGCTACGCGCCCCTGGCCGACTACCTGACGAAGACGATCGGTGTGCCGGTCAAGCTGCGGGTCGCCAGCGACTACGCCGCGGTGATCGAGGGCCAGCGCGCCGGCAACATCCAGATCGCGTTCTACGGGGCCGCTTCGTTCGGCCGGGCCGTGATGACCGGGGTGAAGATCGAGCCGCTGGTCAACCCGCAGCACGAGACCGGCGCCTCGGGCTATTACTCGGTGCTCTACGTGCTGGCTTCCAGCCCGTACAAGACGGTGGCGGATTTGAAGGGCAAGAACCTCGCCCTGGTCGACCCGAACTCCACCTCCGGCAACCAGGCGCCGCGCTTCTTCCTGAAGCGGGCCGGCTTCGACGTGGACAGGCATTTCGGCAAGGCGGTCTTTGCCGGCAGCCACGAGAACGCCGTCCTGGCCCTGACCCAGGGCACCGTCGAGGCCGCCGCCAACCTGTGGAATTCCGAGACCGACACGATGGTGACCCGCATGGTCGCCAAGGGCGTCCTGAAGAACCCGGACGGTACGCCGATGAAGCAGTCCGACTTCCGGGTGGTGTTCAAGTCCGACTTCCTGCCGGAGGGCCCCTACGCCGTGCTGGCGAGCCTGCCGGACGACCTGAAGGCCAAGATCCGCCAGGCCTTCCTCGACCTGCCGAAGGCCGACAAGGCGGCGTTCGACAAGCTGTCCGACGGCAAGGATCTCAGCCTCACCCCGGTGACGCTCAAGGATTACCAGCCGGTCATCGACATGCTGAAGTTCAACGACGAGCAGCGCAAGAAGTCCTGATCGCGGTCCTGAGGAGGCGCCGGCCTTGCGCGGCCTGACACCCCTGCCGCCGGAGCGGGCAGCCGCCCTCTCCGGCCTGTACGCGGCGGCGAGCGGCTCCGCCCGCCGCCGCACCCTCGCGAGCTTCGCCGTCCTGGCGGTGCTGGCGCTCCTGGCGGGCCTCGCCGCCGAAGTCCGGCCGCTGGTCTTCGTCGAGAACATCGGCAAGTTCACCGCCTATATCGAGCAGATCTGGCCGCCGATCGGCCTCGATCACCCGCTGGAGGACGTGCGCGCCTGGTACTGGGGCCTGCCCGGCTGGCTCGCCCTGCTCGGCGAGACGCTGCTGATGGCGTATCTCGGAACCCTGCTCGGGGCGGTCGCGGGCTTCGCCCTCAGCTTCGTCGCGGCCGCCAACCTGGTGCGGTCGGCCACGGTTCGCTTCCTCGCCAAGCGCGTCCTGGAGGTGTGCCGCACGATTCCCGACGTGGTGTTCGCGCTTTTGTTCGTGATCGCCTTCGGCCTCGGCCCGATGGTCGGCGTGCTGGCCCTGGCGATCCACACCACGGGGGCGCTGGGCAAGCTGTTCTCAGAGGTGGTCGAGAATATCGATATGCGGCCGGTCGAGGGCCTGTCGGCCTCGGGCGCCAGCTGGCTCGAGACCGTGCGCTTCGCGGTGCTGCCGCAGGTGCTGTCGAACTTCGTCTCCTACGCGCTGCTGCGCTTCGAGATCAACGTGCGCGGGGCGGCGGTGCTGGGCTTCGTCGGCGCCGGCGGCATCGGGCAGGAGTTCCTGGCCGCGATCCGCAACTTCTACTACGCGGATGTCAGCGCGATCCTGGGGCTGATCATCCTGACCGTCGTCGGCATCGACCTCGCCACCGAGCGGGTCCGGCACCGGCTGACCGGCCCGGAGGAGGCCCGATGAGCCGCGCCGGAACCGAAATCCTGCGGGCGGCGGCCCGGGCCGATCTCGCGCGCCTGCGCGCCCGCTATCCCGCCCAGTTCCGGACCGATCGGGCCGCGCGCCTGCGCCGGCTGGCGGTCCTCGCGGGCCTGGCCGGGCTTGCCGGCTTCGGCGCCTGGCAGTTCGAGATGTCGCCCGCCCGGATCCTGTATGGGCTCGGCCGTCTCGGCACCTTCGCGGTGCTGATGCTGCCCCCCTCGCCGGAGGGGCATTTCGGCACCTTCGTGCACGCGCTGGGCGAGACCCTGGGCATCGCCTTCCTGGGCACCCTGACGGCGGCGATCCTGGCCTTCCCGGTGGCATTGCTGGCCGCCCGCAACGTCGTGCCCAACCCGTTCGCGCATTTCGCCGTGCGCCGGGGCCTCGACGTGATGCGCTCGGTCGACGTGCTGATCTGGGCGCTGATCTGGATCAACGTCGTCGGCCTCGGCCCCTTCGCGGGCATGCTCGCCATCGCGTGCTCGGATTTCGGGGCGTTCGGCAAGCTGTTCTCCGAGGCGATCGAGACCTGCGACCGGCGGCCCGGCGAGGGTGTCGTCGCCTCGGGGGGCTCGACCCTCCACCGCATCCGCTTCGGGTTGATCCCGGGGGTGCTGCCGGTCCTGGCGAGCCAGGTGCTGTACTTCTTCGAATCGAACACCCGCTCGGCGACGATCATCGGCATCGTCGGGGCGGGCGGCATCGGCCAGTACCTCACCGAGCTGATCCGCGTACTGGAGCTGAAGCAGGTCGCCTTCCTCGTGCTGATGATCCTCGCCACCGTGGCGGCGATCGACTGGGTCTCGACCCGCCTGCGCCGGGCGATCATCGGGCCGGCGGCCCGCTGACCGGCTCCAACCCGGCGGCGTGCGCTCTAGCCGCCGATCACCAGCTCGACCCGGTCGGCGGCGAACAGGGTGCGGTTCGCCTGGATCGGCGCGCCAGCGGTGTCGATGTTGACGCTCGACACCACCATGACGACCCGCCCGGGGGCGATATCGAGGCGCTCGGCCTCCTGGGCGTCGGCCGGGCGGGCGCGGATCCGCGTCGAGAGCCGGGTGTAGTCGTGGACCCCGCAGGCCGCGAACGCCCGGGTGATCGAGCCGCGCTCGGCATAGGCTGCGGCGAAATCGGAGAAGCGCGGCAGGGGCAGCCAGGTCTGGGCGGTTGAGATCGGGGCATCGTCCGCCCGGTGGATCGTCAGCAGTTCCAGGATCGGCGCCCCCGGCGCGATCGCCAGGGCCGCCGCCTGCTTCGGGCCGGCCGGGACGGTGGCGGCGGCGAGCAGGTCGCCCCAGGCCTCGCGCCCCGCCCCGGTGACGATCTCCGAGAAGCGGGTGCGCGAGCCGATCGGATAGGCGAGCGGCGCCTCCTCCACGAAGGTGCCGCGCCCCTGGCTGGCGCGCACGAGGCCCCCCTCCGCCAGGGCGGCGAGCGCCCGCCGCACCGTGTGGCGGTTGACGGCGAAGCGCGCGGCCAGCGCCGTCTCGGTCGGCATCTGCTGGCCCGGCGCGTAACGCCCGGCCGCGATGTCGGCGGTCAGCGCGTCGGCGATCTGCCGCCACGCCGTCAGCCCCTCGCCCCGGATGAGGCCGGGCGCCTGCTCCTGTGCATCCATACCGTCATCCAAACTTCATTTGCGCCCGGCACGCTAGTTGTCTACACGACTAGACAACAGCTCGACAGAGGGATTCGCGATGGCGACGCGCCCGCATCAATCGGGACCGGACGATATCGCGGCCCGGCAGGCCGTCATGGCGCTCTGCACCGAGGCCAGCCGGGAGGACCTCGACGCCGCCTTGCGGTCCCTCGAAGCCCCGGCCTCCGAGGACCTGCGCCCCCCGGAGACCGGCCTCGTCATGGCGACGGGCCGGATCGGCGGCGACGGGCGCCCGTTCAACCTCGGTGAGGTGAGCGTGACCCGGGCGGCGATCCGGCTCCCGGATGGCGCCACCGGCTTCGCCTATCATCTCGGCCGCGACCGGACGAAGGCGCGGCTGGCCGCCACGCTCGACGCGCTCTGGCAGGATCCGGCCCGGCGCGCCGGGGTCGAGGCCGCCCTGCGACCCGCCGCGCAGCGGGCCGAGGCCGCGGGCCGACAGGCGGCCCGGCGCAGCGCCGCCACCCGGGTCGATTTCTTGACGCTGGTCCGCGGGGAGGATTGAGCATGCTCGCACCCGGCTTCGCCGACCCCGTCCACGACGCGCAGGGCACCTTCCGCGCGGTGATGGATGCGCTCGCCCGCCCCAGCCTGCCCCGGCGGCTCGACACACGGCTCGCGCCGCCCGCCCCGCTGACCCCGGAACTCGCCGCGGTCGCGCTGGCGCTGACCGATGCGGACACGCCGGTCTGGCTCGATGCCGGCCTCGCGGCCGCGCCCGAGGTCGCCGCCTACCTGCGCTTCCACACCGGCGCGCCGCTGACGGACGACCCGGCCCGGGCGGCCTTCGCGCTGATCCGCGATCCGGCCCGCTGCCCGCCGCTCGCCCGGTTCGCCCAAGGCACCCCGGCCTATCCCGACACCTCGACCACCCTTGTGCTCGCCCTCGACCGGATCGCGGCCGGGGTGGGGCTCCACCTCACCGGGCCCGGCATCAGGGGCGCGACCCGCATCGCCCTCGCGCCCGTGCCGGACGGGTTCGTGGACCAGTGCGCCGCGAACCACGCGGGCTTCCCGCTCGGAATCGACCTGATCCTCACCGCGCCCGGCCTCGTCGCGGGCCTGCCGCGCTCCACCGCCGTCACGGAGAGCTGACCGATGTACGTGGCCGTGAAGGGCGGCGAAGCCGCCATCGACAACGCCCACCGGCTGCTCGCCGAGGCCCGCCGCGGCGACCCGGCCGTGCCGGAACTCTCCGTGTCGCAGATCCGCGAGCAGATGGCGCTCCTGGTCGATCGGGTGATGGCCGAGGGCTCGCTCTACGATCCCGACCTCGCGGCGCTGGCCCTCAAGCAGGCCCGCGGCGACGTGGTCGAGGCGGTCTTTTTGGTCCGCGCCTACCGGACGACCTTGCCGCGCTTCGGCGCCTCCAAACCCGTCGATACCGGCGCCATGGCGGTGGCCCGCCGGGTCTCGGCGACTTTCAAGGACTTGCCCGGCGGCCAGGTTCTGGGGCCGACCTTCGACTACACGCACCGGCTGATCGACTTCGCGCTGGCCGCCGAGGGTGCGGTCGCGCCCGCCGCCGAGGCCGAGCCGCGCGACGATGCCGGGATCTGCCCGCGGGTCACCGATATGCTGGCCCAGGACGGCCTGATCGAGCCTTCGCCCCCGGATGACGGCGCCCCCGTGGGCGACCTCACCCGGGAGCCGGTGGATTACCCCGCCGACCGGGCCCTGCGCCTCCAGGCCCTGGCCCGGGCGGACGAGGGCTTCGTGCTCGGCCTCGGCTACTCGACCCAGCGGGGCTACGGCCGCACCCACCCGTTCGTGGGCGAGATCCGGGTCGGCGACGTCGCCGTGGAGTACGTGCCGGAGGAACTGGGCTTCCCGGTGCCGCTCGGCCGGATCCGGCTCACCGAGTGCCAGATGGTCACCCAGTTCAAGGGCTCGGGTACGACGCCCCCGCAATTCACCCGCGGCTACGGGCTCAGCTTCGGCCAGAGCGAGCGCAAGGCGATGGCGATGTCCCTGGTCGACCGGGCGCTGCGGGCGGAGGAACTCGGGGAGCCGGTGGCGAGCCCCGCCCAGGACCAGGAATTCGTGCTCGCCCATTGCGACAGCCTGCAGGCGACCGGCTTCGTCGAGCACCTGAAGCTGCCCCACTACGTCGATTTCCAGGCGGAGCTGGAGCTGGTCCGGCGCCTGCGCGCCGAGTTTTTTCGAGGCTCAGACAGCATGCAGGAGGCGGCCGAATGAGCGCGACAGATATGCTTCCACGTGAAGGCGGCGCTCTGGATGGAGCGCAGGTCCCCTCTCCCGTGCGGGAGAGGGACAGGGTGAGGGATGCGCCGTATCCGGAAAGACCTGATCCCTCACCCCAACCCTCTCCCGAACGGGAGAGGGGGCCCGGTGCGTCGGAGGCTTCCGAAGCCGGCTACAATTTCGCCTACCTGGACGAGGGCACGAAGCGGATGATCCGCCGGGCCATCCTCAAGGCCATCGCGGTGCCGGGCTACCAGGTGCCGTTCGCCTCGCGCGAGATGCCGATGCCCTACGGCTGGGGCACCGGCGGCGTGCAGGTCACGGCCGCGATCCTGGGGCGAGCCGACGTGCTCAAGGTGATCGATCAGGGCGCCGACGACACCACCAACGCCGTCTCGATCCGCCGCTTCTTCGCCCGGACCTCGGGGGTCGCCACCACCACGCGCACCACCGAGGCGACGATCATCCAGACCCGCCACCGCATCCCGGAGACGCCGCTCTCCGAGGGGCAGACCTTGGTCTACCAAGTCCCGATCCCCGAGCCGCTCCGCTTCCTCGAACCGCGCGAGACCGAGACGCGCCAGCTCCACGCGCTCGCCGAGTACGGGGCCATGCACGTCAAGCTCTACGAGGACATCAGCCGCCACGGCCACATCGCCACCACCTACGCCTACCCGGTGGAGGTGGCCGGCCGCTACGTGATGGACCCGTCGCCGACGCCGAAATTCGACAACCCCAAGATGGACGATTGCCCGGCGCTCCAGCTGTTCGGGGCCGGGCGCGAGCGGCGCATCTACGCGGTGCCGCCCTATACCGCGGTGCGCAGCCTCGACTTCGAGGACCATCCGTTCCGGATCCAGGAATTCACCGAGCCCTGCGCGCTGTGCGGCGCCCGCGGCCACTACCTCGACGAGGTGGTCACCGACGATTCCGGAGGCCGGATGTACGTCTGCTCGGACACCGACGTCTGCGAGACCCGCGTCGCGGAGGCCGCCCGATGAGCACGCCGCTCCTGTCCGCCCACGGCCTGACCAAGGCCTACGGGGCGCGGCTCGCCTGCGCGGGGGTCGATCTCGACGTCACCGAGGGCGAGGTGCTCGCCATCGTGGGCGAATCCGGCTCCGGCAAGTCGACGCTCCTGTCCCTGCTGGCGGGCGAGCTGGCGCCGGATTCCGGCTGCGTCCGCTACCGGATGCGCGACGGTCAGAGCCGCACCCTCGCCGACCTCGGACCCGCCGAGCTGCGCCGGCTGATGCGCACCGACTGGGGCTTCGTCCGGCAGGACGCCCGCCAGGGCCTGCGCATGGCGGTCTCGGCCGGCGGCAACGTCGGCGAGCGGCTGATGGGCATGGGCGAGCGCCATTACGGCCGGATCCGCGGCCAGGCGCTCGACTGGCTCGGCCGCGTCGAGATCGAGGCGGCCCGCGTGGACGACCCGCCGAGCCAGTTCTCCGGGGGCATGCGCCAGCGCCTGCAGATCGCCCGCAACCTCGTCACCGGCCCCCGGCTGGTGCTGATGGACGAGCCGACCTCGGGGCTCGACGTCTCGGTCCAGGCCCGGCTCCTCGACCTGATCCGGCGGCTTTCGGCCGAACTCGGTCTCGCGGTGATCATCGTCACCCACGACCTCGCGGTGGCGCGCCTGCTCTCGCACCGGATCGCCGTGATGCGGGCCGGCCGGGTGATCGAGACCGGGCTGACCGACCGGGTGCTCGACGACCCCGAGCACGCCTACACCCAGCTCCTCGTCTCCTCGGTGCTCGCCGCATGACCGCGCTTCTGACCTTCCAGGACGTCGCCAAGAGCTTCACCCTGCACCTGCGCGGCGGCGTGGTGCTCCCGGTTGTGGGCGGCGTGAGCCTCGCGGTGGCGCCAGGGGAGTGCGTGGTGCTCGGCGGCCCCTCGGGCGCCGGCAAGTCCTCGCTCCTGAAGATGGCCTACGGCAACTACCGCTGCGATGCCGGCACGATCCTGGTCCGCGACGGCGGCGCCGCGATCGACGTGGTCCGGGCCGACCCGCGCACCATCCTGTCGCTGCGCGCCCGGGTCATCGCGTACGTGTCGCAGTTCCTGCGGGTGATCCCGCGGGTCTCGGCCCTCGACGTGGTCGAGGCCGCCGGCCGCGAGGGCGGATTGTCCGAGGACGAGGCCCGCGCCCGGGCCAAGACCCTGCTCGCCCGGCTGAACCTGCCCGACCGGCTCTGGAGCCTGCCGCCCGCGACCTTCTCGGGGGGCGAGCAGCAGCGCGTGAACATCGCCCGGGGGCTGATCGCCGACCGGCCGCTGTTGCTGCTCGACGAGCCCACCGCATCGCTGGACGCCAGCAACCGCGCCGTGGTCGCCGAGCTCGTCCGCGAGAAGCTGGCGGCGGGGGCCGGCGTGCTCGGCATCTTCCACGACGGCGAGATGCGCGATGCCGTGGCGACGCGAATCGTCGACGTGACCCGCTTCGCGCAAGCCCGGGCGGCCTGAGGAGACCCGATGAGCGACATGATCCTCGAGAACGCGCGCCTGGTCCTGCCGGACCGCGTCGAGCACGGCTGGCTCGCCGTGGCCGACGGCCTGATCGCGGAGATCGGCACCGGGCGGCCGCCCGAGCGCGGCCTCGATCTCGGCGGCGACCACCTGATCCCCGGGCTGATCGAGCTGCACACCGACCATCTCGAGAGCCACTTCGCGCCCCGGCCCAAGGTGCGCTGGCATCCCCTCGGCGCGGTGCTGGCCTACGACGCGCAGATCACCGCCTCGGGCATCACCACGGTGTTCGATTCCCTGCGCGCCGGCAGCGACCCCGACGGCAGCGGCCTCGGCTCCGAGCTGAAGCAGCTGGCCGCCGCGATCGAGACCGCGCGGGCCGGCAACCTGTTCCGGGCCGAGCACTTCACGCATCTGCGCTGCGAGCTGCCCTCGGCGGACGTCCTCGACACGGTGGCCGAGTTCAAGGCGCAGTACACGATCGGCCTGATCTCGCTGATGGACCACACCCCGGGCCAGCGCCAGTTCCGCGACATGGAGAAGTACTACACCTACGCCACGCGGGGCGGCCGGACCCTGGAGGAGATCCGGCTCAACACCGAGCGCAAGATCCGGGAGGGCAAGGCCCTCAACGGCCGCAACCGCCCAGCCCTGGTCCAGTTCGCGAAAGACATGGGCATACCCCTGGCGAGCCACGACGACACGACCCTGGCCGATGTGGAACTCGCGGTCGGGGAGGGGGTGGCGCTCGCCGAGTTCCCGACCACTCTGGAGGCGGCCGAGGCCGCGCACGGGCGGGGGATCACCGTGATGATGGGCGCGCCGAACCTGATCCGCGGCGGGTCGCATTCCGGCAACGTCGCCGCCCTGGCGTTGGCCGAGGCCGGCCACCTCGACATCCTGTCGTCGGATTACGTGCCCGCGAGCCTGCTGATGGCCGCGTTCCTGCTGCCCGAGCAGGCATCCGGGATCTCGCTGCCGCAGGCGCTGGCCACCGTCACGGCCAACCCCGCCCGCGCCACCGGCTTGACCGACCGCGGCGCCCTGACGCCCGGCCTGCGGGCCGACCTCGTGCGGGTCCAGCGCGCCGAAGGGGTTCCAGTGGTCCGCGAGGTCTGGCGCACCGGCCGGCGGGTCGCCTGATGGCGGGCTGCCTGGTCCTGGTGGTCGGCCCGAGCGGGGCCGGCAAGGATACGCTGATCCGGCTCGCCCGGGCGGAGTTGGCGGGCGACCCGCGCTACGTCTTCCCCAGCCGCCTGGTGACCCGGCCGCCGTCGGGCGACGAGGACAACGACGAGATCGACGAGGCCGCCTTCGCACGGGGCTGTGCGGCTGGCGTGTTCACGCTGCACTGGCGGGCGCACGGCCTGGGCTACGCGATCCCGGCGCAGGCCGCCGAATGCGCGCGCGGCGATCGCGTGGTGGTCTGCAACGTCTCCCGCCGGATCGTCGAGGAGGCCCGGGGCAGCGGCCTGCCGGTCAGCGTGGTCGAGGTCACGGCGCCTGCCGAGGTCCTGGCACGCCGGATCGCGGCCCGGGACCGGCCGGAGGACGGGGACGTCGCCGCGCGCCTGGCCCGCGAGGTCCGGGTCTCGGCCGACCTCACCATCCTCAACACGGGCGCGCCGCAAGAGGCGGCGGCCCGGCTGATCGCGCATCTGCGCGCCCGCTAGAGCGCTCTTCGACGAAGTGGCTCCGGTTCGTCGGAGAGCGCGTCAAACCAAGAGCCGAGAGCCGTGCCCGAACCAACGCGGTCGGGCACGGCTCTCGCGTACTCAGCAAGCAACCGACCACAACACAACGAAAAAGGGCGCGCACCGGTCCCGGCACGCGCCCTCGAAGGATGGCCCGGGAGGATCGCTCCCGGGCCGGTGTCTGTGGCGAAGTCCTAGAAGCCGCCGAACTTGTAGTTGAAGCCGGCGCGGACGATGCTGCCCTCGGTCCGGAAGCGCGAGATGTACGAGCCGGTGCCGACGCCCGGGATGGCGCCGACCAGAACGCTCTGGCTGCCGAGGTCGTAGTGCAGGTACTCGGCCTTGATGGTCACGGCGTCGTACTTGATGCCGAGATACTTGCCGACCGCGAAGGTGTTCAGGAAGCTGTCGGTCGGGATGGCGAACTCGATGCCACCGCCGTAGGCGAAGCCGGTCTTGAAGTCGTCGTAGCGGCCGGCGAACTGCAGGGCGCCGCCCGGTGTGTAGAAGTTCGCATCGTGGAACACGTTGCCGTAGGCGAGACCGCCCATGCCGTAGACCATGACCCGGTCGAACGCGTAGCCGACGCGGCCGGTGAGGGTGCCGAGCCAGTCGAGGCTCTGGCGGAACTGGCTGATGTTGGGAGCCGTGCCGCCGGCATTCGGCGTACCCAGAATGACCCGGTTCTTGGTGATGTCAGTCCAGTCGATGCTGTTGGCGATACCGACGACGATGCCGGAGCCCGGCGTGAACTGATAGTTGTAGCCGGCGGTGCCGCCGATGTTGGCGAAGCCGTCCTGCGAGGTCGAGGTCAGGAACGGGCGGCGTCCAGCCTGCACGTTGGCGACGTTGCCCGGCAGGACGCCGACGGTGGTGATGCGCTGGTTGTCGGTGAAGGTGTAGGCCGACTCGAGACCCGCGTAGAAGCCCGTCCAGGTGAAGACCGGCACCGGGGTGAAGATCGGCGGCGGCGCGGCGCGGCGCGGCAGGTCGGCGGCGACGGCGGCCGTCGAGACCAGGGCGGTGGCAGCGCTGGCGAGGAGGAGCTTCTTCATCATGTTCGCGGAACCCGGGTGACCAGTGGTTGTCCCCACTTAAGCTCGGCCGCGTCGGGTCCGCTATGCCCTCTAAGCCACACTGTGTCTCGAAAGTGTCCACCGGAAGTGGTGGCCATCAATATTCACGCCGCCCAATCCGGCGGTTCGGCGCTTGACAGACGCCGTCGCCCCGGGGGCCTCGTGCGCGCCGGACCTTGATCGCAAGCGGCCGACCCTCTAAGCGGACCGCGTTTTTCGCCCCGCTTCCGCGTTCGGGGCGGCCGTCCAGGATCCGGGGAACAGCGTGGTCCCCGCCGCAGGAATGGGAATCATGGGCAAGGAAAAGTTCGCTCGCACCAAGCCGCACTGCAACATCGGCACGATCGGTCACGTCGACCACGGCAAGACGTCGCTGACGGCGGCGATCACGAAGGTGCTGGCTGAGACGGGCGGTGCGA
>NZ_VRVG01000330.1:0-978 GCF_008040085.1 Methylobacterium sp. WL7
GGATGGCCCCAGTAAGCTGTGCCGGTAGCTTATTTTCTGATCCGCGAAGTAGAATGAATCTAAAAATTTTATTTAAGCGTAATATATGGTGTTTTTAATATTTTTGGATATGCCGAAGGGCGACGTTTGTTGTTGTTAACCGAGAACGACCGGGTGTAACCGTGATCAAGCGATGAGATGTCGCACATCGGCGCCTGGCACGCTGTTGAAGAATACGGGCGGCATCGATCTATGAAAGGGTTTCTGTCTCCGGCGTGAAAGTCGATTTCGCCCACAAGCGAGCTGTTGGCCTGCGGCTCGGCCCATTCGGAGTCGTAGGTCTCGTTGATCTTGTCGTTCCTGGACCAGTCGAATTCTACGGTAGCGTGATCACTACCACCGATGAAGGTCCCGGTGACGTATCCGAAGGCGAACTCGCCGCCGGTGGACTCGAAAAGAACGTAGGCCGGCTCGACCGTGTCAGCGTAGTCGTCTGCGTAGTCGTCTGCGTATCCCGGCAGCTCGACGATTTGCTACTTGCCCAAGAGGCTCACGCCAGAGCTCGGAACAGCTTGGGCAGGCCAAACAGGTTGTAGGTAGCCGTTGTGAAGGCGAAGGCCCATCTGACCCTCTCGCGGCCTTTGAAGCGAGTCTTACGCTGGCCCCCGACGGTCTTGGTCCAGCCGAAGCGTCCCTCGATGCTCTTGCGGATCTTTGGGCTCATGCCATTTCGGCATGGTGGGTGGTTCACCTATCAATGGACGAGCGGCGGCTAGAGTTCTGAGCCACGTGAGCGCGCACGTTCATCGACCTCAGGTCGTTTACGCAGTCCACTGCGACGAAGTCCTCACCGTCGTGGGCCTTGTCTGCGCCTAGCATTACAGTTGCATTTTTGGCGAGGTTCTGACTCTCTGCGTCACCATGATTCGCGCATCATGGACATCGGGGACCTCGATCGAGGCGACGTTGGAGTTCTGGGCCTCGTCGCTGCGGGAGGTG
>NZ_VRVG01000331.1:0-973 GCF_008040085.1 Methylobacterium sp. WL7
AATATCTGTTGGGGCCAGGAGACCGGTTATCGATTCGAGTTTATGACCTGCGAAAAAACGCTGGAGAGGCATACCCATGGACTGCATTGAATGGGGAATTCTCCGTTGGCGCAGACGGTTTCGTCTCGATGCCAATTCTTGGTGAGGTTAAAGCCGCGGATGGCACTACTGCGAACCTTGCGGCTGCGATCGGTAATACTTTAAAGCAAAAAGCTGATCTTGCAGAACTCCCCGCAGCATCTGTAGAAGTGATCCGATATAGGCCATTCTACGTAATCGGCGCGGTTCAACAGCCCGGGAAATATGAGTTTCAGCCGGGAATGACCATCCTACAAGCAATAAGCACGGCTCAAGGTATTGTGCGGGAGTCGGATTTGTATAATAAAAAGCGTGGTGTGCTCGATTCAGGGGGTGAATTAGAATCGTTGCGAGCAGAACGAATTTCATCAGAAGCAAAATTATCGAGATTGTCTGCTGAGGTTTCTGAAGCCTCATCTATTCAAATGACCGATTATCTTACGGCAATTGCGACCGACCCGCATGTCGTTAAGGCAATGCGAGATGAAACTCTTTTGTTTAATACTAGAAAAGAAGCACGGCTGTCCGAGATAAATGCAATTGAGCAATCAAGGCAAATATATAAACAAGAACTCGTTTCACTGAAGGCGAAAAGTGGCACGCTCGAACGGCAGCTCGAAATCAGTCGCAAGTAACTTGCTCAAATAAACGACTTAATGACAAAAGGTCTGTCGATTAACTCTCGTCAGCTTGCAGCAGAACAAGTACAGGCTTCCTTTGAAAGCAGCGGGTTGGATATACAGTTGGCTACTCTTCGAACCCAGCAAAATTTATCTCGAACTGATAGAGATGTGATAGAACTAAAATCACGCATCAGCAAAGAAGCGCTCGCCCAAACCCTCGTAACGAGATCAAAAATCGATCTGAACGAAAACAAACAGCGTACCTCAACTAA
>NZ_VRVG01000332.1:0-970 GCF_008040085.1 Methylobacterium sp. WL7
CTACCGCCAGCGCGAGACGACGCCAGTCATTCACGCGGCGGCGCTCAAAGGCTGGGGCGACTGGCTGCCGGTTGCCTGGCCTCACGACGGCCTCCAGCACGACAAGGGCTCCGGCAAGACGCTGGCGAGCCAGTACAGGGCACAGGGGCTCAACCTGCTGCCAGAGCACGCCACGTTCGAAGACGGCGGCTACGGGTTCGAGGCTGGCATCTCCGACATGCTGACCCGCATGCAGACCGGGCGGTGGAAGGTGTTCAGCACCTGCGGCGAGTGGTTCGACGAGTTCCGCCTGTTTCACCGCGAGAAGGGTCTCGTCGTGAAGGAGCGGGATGATGTGCTCAGCTCGAGCCGGATCGCGTCGATGATGCTCCGGAACGCGATCACGAAGCCCAAGCGCGGGTCTTGGTCGACTGCGACATGGGATGTGGCGTGATGGCCAACAACCGCCTCTACCTCGTAAACCGCCGCCTTGGCGTGAAGGTGTATCTGGCTCGGTTCGGGTCTGGCGCTGACTTCTGGGAGCCGATCGCAGGCCTAGAACGCAAGCTGCGCGTTGCCTTCGCCGAGGATGACGCCTCCAACTGGGACGATCACGGCTGGGAATTGGTTGATGAGGGCAACGTTCCCGATGGCTTGCAAGAGGTCAGCGTCTAATGGCCGAAGATTTCCGCGCCGAGTATGATCGCCTTGTGGCCGCTTTCGAGACACGCTCGGCGACGCAGCCCGACATCGTGAAGGCGCTGATGCACATCCTGCGTCGCCTCGGCCCGCCGGAGCCGCTGGACGGCGTCGAGCCGGAGAAGCTGACGGAGCGCGAGGCGTGACAGAGACCGTCCCGGCAGACATCGCGGCGGCGCTTGAGGCTTTTGACAAAGCTGCACAAGCCTGGGGCTGGGAAGCTGACATGGGCACGGGCGGCGAAACTGCCGAGATCATGCGCGACCACGAGAACGCCCGCGCAGCCCTCGAC
>NZ_VRVG01000333.1:0-956 GCF_008040085.1 Methylobacterium sp. WL7
GGCGCGGAAGTCGCCACCGCCGACGGCGGCACGCTCGCCCGCTACGAGATCATCGACGTCACCCCATCCGTGATCGAGGCCCTGCGCGGCCGCCCCCTCGACAGCCTGCTCGCCTCCTTCGGCGACCACCGCCCCTCCACCGAGCCGGTGATCGGCATCGGCGACATGGTCTCGGTCTCGGTCTGGGAGGCCGGCTCCGGCGGCCTGTTCTCCGGCCCCCTGGTCGCCGACCGCTTCTCCGCCGGCTCCAAGTCCGCCCTGATCCCCGAGCAGCCGGTCGGCCGCGACGGCGCGATCTCGGTGCCCTATGCCGGGCGCATCAAGGTCGCCGGCCGCCGGCCCCAGGACGTCCAGGGCCTGATCGAGAACGAACTCGCCGGCAAGGCGATCCAGCCGCAGGTGCTGGTCTCGGTCACCCGGCCGATCAGCCAGGCGGTCACCGTCACCGGCGAGGGCGCCGCCGGCGCGCGCCTGCCGCTCTCGGGCCACGGCGACCGCATCCTCGACGTCATCGCGTCGGCCGGCGGCAACCGCTCGCCGGTCTCGGAGACCTTCGTGCGCCTGTCGCGCGGGCCGGTCACCGCCACGGTGCCGCTGACCACCGTGGTATCGAACCCCAAGGAAAACATCTACCTGCGGCCCAACGACGTGCTCACCCTGGTGCGCGACCCGCAGACCTTCCTGGCGGTGGGCGCGCTCGGCCAGGCCACGGAACTGCCGTTCCAGGCCGACGGCATCACGCTCGCCCAGGCGCTCGCCAAGGCGCGCGGCCTGTCGGACTTCGCCGCCGACCCGGCCGGCACCTTCATCTTCCGGTTCGAGCCCGCCAGCGTGGTGCGCCGGCTCAACCCGGCCACCAAGCTCACCGGCACGCCGCTGGTGCCGGTGGTGTACCGGATCAACATGCGCGACCCCAACAGCCTGTTCACCACCCAGGCGTTCCGCATGCGCAACCG
>NZ_VRVG01000334.1:0-949 GCF_008040085.1 Methylobacterium sp. WL7
ATGTCCCCGTATGCGGTTGTGTTCGTAGTCCGGTAGGCAACGGTGCCCCGGCCTTTCTCACCCCCGAAAGCTGCCCAAGATGATCGTCCCCACCAAGCCGAAGCTGGCGACCGAAGCCGACCGCACCATCGGGAGCCGCATCGCGGCGCTCCGCGCTGCTCAGGGCTTAAGTCAAACCACACTCGGTCACGCCATTGGGGTGAGCTTCCAGCAGGTGCAGAAGTACGAGAAGGGTCGCAACCGCGTCGGCGCCGGTCGACTTCAGGCGATTGCAGATACCCTCCAAGTGCCTGTCGAGACCTTCTTTGCTGGGCAGGCAGAAACCGACGATGGGAAAACTGCGGCGCCGACCTTTTTCAGCGATCCGAAGGTGATGGAACTCGTGATGGCATTCACGAGCATCTCGGACGAGACGACGCGTGATGGCGTCCTGTCGATCGTGAAGGCGGCGGCGACCCTTCGGCGGGGTTAGGCGGAAAGCCGTGCGATTGAATTTCACCGGACATGACAGAGCCGATTGAGCTGCGTAGAAATTGCGTTTGATCGCAATCAATACAACTTATAAGCGAGCATGGCGACACTTCGAGGGTTGCTATGGCTGCGCGAACGAGCCTCATCGTCCTGATAGCCGCTGCCTACGTCGGCGGAGCGGTAGCGCTCCATCTATGCTGGCAGCACAGCTTCCTTTTAGCTCTCGTGGCCGCACCACTCGGTGGCAGTCTTGCGGTCCTGGCCGCCGCGTTGTTGCTCTACCTGCGCAACTCGGATGGTGGGATCCGTCCGATCGGCTCTGCTGAGCACACGTCTCACAGGGCGATGGGTCGAGCCAACTGAGTTCAGATCCCTGCTTGAGCTCCACGCACTGAGACCCATCACGGTCGCCCCATGTGGGCGATCGCTTGCGGGGTGTAAGTAGACCTCCGATGTCATCCGACGCCATCTCGCGGCG
>NZ_VRVG01000335.1:0-939 GCF_008040085.1 Methylobacterium sp. WL7
CCTTCTCCGAAATTCAAAGGGGCCGCTTGCGGGTAGCTTGATCCAACTCTGTGATCGCTACTGCCTGGCTTAGTGACTTCCCCACGGTCCTGCCGAGCCCCCATGTTATCGTCGCCCTAAACCCTCCGAACCGTGCCACTCCGACGCCGATCTCTGGCGGGAGCTGCCTCCTCCCATTCACGATCCTGGTCGGCCCGCAATGCGGCACGACGGGCCTCGATTGTCTCCATTTCCGCTGACGGCGCTTCCCTGGCTCCGTCGCCGGGGCAACGAGCGGTCGTCTTGCACGCTCCCAGAAAACGGGCGAGCGTCATGACGACATGGTCTACCTCGATGGGCGTCACAATTCCTGTGCCGAGGAGGTTGAGGCGTGAACGGCCGGCCATATCCGCACACGAGCCGCCAGCGAACCCGAGCGCTGCGATTGTGTCGGCGTCCAGTGCCAGACGTTCGATTTGCGTTTCGCGCAGCAGCTCAAACCTTCGTTCCCGGGTAGCCGCAGCTGCGTGCGTCTGACGTGCGCTCGGCAGCCAATGTGCAATCTCATCGAGGATGAAAGTCCGAATAAGCTCGACCCGGACCGGTCCGAACTTCCTGACTCGAGCGATCTCTTCCGGGGAAGACTGAGCCAAATGAGATAGGTCGCGAAATCCTGCTTTGCGCAGGCGAGCTCGGAGGGAGGCTGTCAGGAAACCGCGACCGAATCCCAAGGCTGAGAGATGCTGAATGTTGTCGGCCGAGAGGCCCTCGAACAGCGGGAGCCGCAAGCTGACCTCGTCAAAGAGGCTATCGTACCGGATGGTGCGCGTTGATCGCCTGGGCATCGCCGTCGCGCATACGGCGATTTCCGGATGTCCACAACGGTCGGTCGCCGCCGGCGTTCGGAAGCTCTGCTTGCCTGCGATCTGATCGGGTTAGAAAGGGCTAGATTGGCCGAAA
>NZ_VRVG01000336.1:0-927 GCF_008040085.1 Methylobacterium sp. WL7
GATAGGAAGGCTTGGATTGATGTTGCGCGTGGAGTATCTATATTTCTCGTCGTAATCTACCATATAAATTTATGGTTTGACGATTTAGGATTTGGAATGCCCATCCTGCTGCTCCTAGATAAAGCGTTTCGGTCAATACGTATGCCATTATTTTTCTTCGTTTCCGGTTATTTACTGGCAATAAACAAAAACTCCGACTGGACTGCGCATATACACCGTAGACTAAGGCTAATTGTTTATTTATATGGTTTGTGGGGCCTTATTGACTGGATCGTTGCCTACGAATTCAATTTGATTACAACGCGTATGAAATTTGGAAGCTCTTTTTCTCAACTTCTCTCCATGTGGTATCGTCCGGAAACTGGACTATGGTTTATATGGGCCTTAGCGATTTATCTTTTATTGGCCAATCTTTTCACTCAGATAAAACCCGTATTTGTGCTTTTTGCCACCTCAGTTCTGTCGGTTCTTGCCATGAGCAAATATTTTCCAATGCTCAACTTCGCTCAAAACAGCAGTCTTTACTATGCGCCGTTCTTTTTTTTGGGGGTTACCTGTGGTGGAGGCATTGAAAAGATCATACTGCGCTACATTATGCCGAGCTTCGCGATATTATTTTCAGCATACGCAATAGTATGCGCTGTATTGATGGATATGGATTTTAGTGGATTAGCTTTTGGAATAGTAAGGTTTGCAGATTGTATTATCGGCGCCCTGCTTGGGTGCTGTTTCGCCGTTCTAATATCGAAGTATAAAGTATGCCGATGGTTGTTTGGTAATCTTGGGCGGAAGACATTGCAAATCTATTTACCTCACGAGACAATAGTCGCTTTATTAACAATACAGGCCGTTCAATATATTGACTATTTTAATATCAAAAGCCTAATACTCGTTCCTGTTGTTCTTTTTTCCGCAATTTTAGGGAGC
>NZ_VRVG01000337.1:0-911 GCF_008040085.1 Methylobacterium sp. WL7
CCAACAGGGGTCACTCGAATGAATGCACAATCTGAAGAAGAAATGGAAGCCGTTATCCAAAACATCCGTCAGGCGGAAACAAATAAAGACTTCGGATCCGCAGCTATTCTGTGCAGCGGATTAATCCAACGACGCCCACAAGACAATTCGCTTTATCTTTGGCTAGGTTGGATTTATTTTAACGACGGCCGGTTCCAATCGGCGATAGCCTGCGCCTTAACGTTCCTTGAAAATGGTGAGGAAAACAAGGTTGATGGTCTAAAACTGCTGGCCTTTAGTGCTGGACGGAGCGGCTCGTGGGGTCATGCAAAACACGCGTTCAGCCTTCTAAACGACATATCGATTGACGAGAGTATCAGCATAGCAAAAGATACTTTGAGTACATATTGGCACTACATTCATTTGAAAATTAAAAACGGTGATTATGAAGGCGCCGTGACGGCATATGAAAATGTTCCTGACGTAGTGCGAAATCTCGAGGCTGCAGACAGATACGATATGGATTTGATCGCCGCCCAAGCCTACGCTATGCTTGGCAAAAGCTACGTAGCAATGAAGTGTTTAGCCAGCGAGCACCGGACATACGTGGGGAATACCAAAGTTATCCCACAGCGTCCGTTTGACGGCGTAACTTTTGTCACTTCGCTTATGCCTGCTCGGCACGAGTTGCAACAAAGGGCGGTTGCATCTTGGAATTATATTGGTGCAAAAGTCGTGTCTCTAAATGCGAAACACGAGATTGATTTATTGAAGGATAAATATCCTGCTGTTACGTTCATCATGGCGCCGCGCGACGCATCGAGTTCTTTTGCAAAACCATATGTGTATATTTCCGACATGCTGTCTGCAATAGCCGATGACCGCAACGATGTGGTTGGAATAATTAATTCCGATATTATTATCAGGTCTAC
>NZ_VRVG01000338.1:0-849 GCF_008040085.1 Methylobacterium sp. WL7
ATCAATCGCGAGACCGGCTTGGCCCGGGCCACGGTGCGCAAGTACGCCTTCGCCGCGAGCTTCCCCCGGAACGGCATGCGCGAGCCGCAGCCGAGCATGCTCGATCCTTATCTCGGGCACCTGCATGTCCGCCTGGATGAGGGGTGCGAGAACGCGACGCAGCTCTGGCGCGAACTTCAGGGGATCGGCTTTGCCGGCACCTCGAAGCAGGTGCATCGCTGGTTGTCCGAGCGGCGCGCAGGCTTGGCCGGAACGACTATCCGGTCGTCGCCAGCACCGACCGACACCCGTGTTCTGACCTCCACCGCATCACCCCTGGCCTCATCCAAGCAGCTGTCCTGGTATCTCCTGCGGGAGCCCGAAGACCTCGGCCCTGAGGCGGCTGCGGTCGTCTCGCGTGTCCTGCAGGATACCGAGGCGGCCAAGGTGGTCGATCTCGGCCGCCGGTTCTGCCGGATCGTCCGGAGCCACTGTGGCCAGCAGCCGTCAGGAAAATCAGATGTCCCGGCGTTCGATCAATGGCTGGGCGAAGCGCAAAACTGCGGCGTCCGCATCGTCGAGAGCTTCGCTGCTAGCCTCGGCCAGGATAGAGATGCTGTTCGGTCCGCACTGACACTGCCTTGGAGCAGTGGACAAGCCGAAGGCCAGATCACGCGTCTCAAGCTCTTGAAGCGCGCCATGTACGGCCGCACCCGATGCGGTTGCAAGCGGTGCTCCTGCCAGATCCGCTGCGCGGAGCGGAGTGAGATGCCGGTCCGCCCAGCGACGACGCGGCCAGTCCAGTGCGTGACCTCGTCCGGCGATTCGGAGCAGGTCAGCGCCAGCACCTTCGCCACGGTGCGGGTGGAA
>NZ_VRVG01000339.1:0-848 GCF_008040085.1 Methylobacterium sp. WL7
ATGTATAGGTCTGAACGGATATTACTTCTTTAATAGGAGCTGAAATGCTTGAGCCAATTGGTTTCATAACACTTTTTGCCGGTATTGTTTGTCTATCGATTGGGCATCGCGCAGCTAGTGTAGTTCTTGTCACTTCTACGCTGCTTGGTTCGGCGGCAGCACTACTTGTTGGCGCAGCGACAATACAGCCAGCGCACTTCTTCCTTGGTTTTGTTGCGATCACCGCATTAACTCGAACCAGAGAAGCCAATGCCGCTATTCATGCCTTAACGCCGCCGGCACCTGGCTTTTGGCTACTATGTATGGTGGCCTATGGGGTCATTGGTGGTCTATTTTTCCCACGTTTATTCGCCGGGGCTACATCTATTTTCCCAGTTGGAACGACGCAGTATGCTCCCAATAACTCAACTGTTCCGTTGGGTCCGACATCCGGGAACACCACACAGAGTATCTACTTAACTGCAGATCTAGTGTGCTACGCGTTAATATCTTCTGTTGCCGCGACGCATCGGGGTTTCTTCACGTTATTAAAAGCGCTGATTCTTTACGCACTTTTTAATATATTTTTTGCTGCGTTAGATGTTCTAACGTACTCAACGGGTACTCAGGGATTTCTTGATTTCATCAGGAACGCACAATATGCGTTGCATCTGGACGAACAGGTTGGCGATATCAAGCGTATCGCAGGATCGTTCACTGAGTCCTCTGCGTTTGCTCAAGCAACTTTAGGCGCACTCGGTTTTACTGGGACTTTAAGTCTATCTGGCTACCGCCCTTTATATACCGGGCAGTTAGCATTTGTCTCATTGATCCTCTTGATTTTATCCACATCCTCGACAGGTTTGGCG
>NZ_VRVG01000033.1:0-44218 GCF_008040085.1 Methylobacterium sp. WL7
CCCCCCCCCCCGCCACCGGGATCGGCCCCGGCGGGCCCGGCCAACGGCGGCAACCCGGGGGCCGGCCGGCCGGGCACGCGCGGCGACGCCTTCGACCCGCCCCCGGCCCCCGGCGCGCCGGGCGCGCCGGGGGCCTGGGACGGGTCGAAGGCGTCGCCGCGCTTGCCCGGACGGCCGGACCCCGGATTGCCGCCGTTGACCGTGCCCGCCGGGGCCGATCCCGATGACGGGGAGGAGGGGGCGGCCTTGCCGCCCTTGCCCTCGTTCAGGCGGAACTCGACATCCTCCTGGAACTTGCGCAGCTGCTCTTTCAGCTGCCGGTTCTCGTACTGGAGGGTCTCGATCTGCCCGGACATGATCCGGGACTGGTTCTCGATGCGCCCCAGGCGCACCACCAGTTCCGAGGCGTCCTGCGCGGCGGCCGGAGGGCCGAGGAGCAGGCCCCCGAGGATCGTGGTGAGCGCGAGGCGGGTGCGAAGGCGGGCGGGCATGATGGGCTGCGGTCCGATGGAAGCGCGAGGCCCTATCAGATGCGCCGTTCCGCGGCAAAACTGCGGCGCGGCCAATTCTTCGCGGGACCGCCTGCCGGTTCTTCGAAGGAACCGGCAGGCGGACGTGGATCGCGTGTCGGATCCGCGAAGAATTACGCCCCGGCGCCGCGGTCCAGCACGATCACCGCGCGGCGGTTCTGCGACCAGCACGAGATGTCGTTGCACACCGCCACCGGCCGCTCCTTGCCGTAGGAGACCGTGCGCATCCGGTTCGCGCCGATGCCCCGGGTGGCCATGTAGTCGTTGACCGACTGGGCCCGGCGGGCGCCCAGGGAGAAGTTGTACTCGCGGGTGCCGCGCTCGTCGGCATGGCCCTCGATGATGAAGGTGTAGCGCGGGTAGCGCTGCAGCCAGGCGGCCTGCTTGTCGAGGGTGGCGGTGGCGGTGGGGGTCAGGTCGGTGGAATCCGATTCGAAGAAGACCCGGTCGCCGATATTGACGACGAAGTCCTGCGCGCTGCCCGGGGTCGCGGCCCCCGCCCCGAACGCGGAGGCGTCGGCGAGGTCCTTGTCGTTGCTGCAGGCGCCGAGCCCGAGGCCGGCGCAGAGAGCGAGGCCGAGGGCGAGTGCGCGGAAACGCTGGGGCATGATCGTTCAACTCCTCGAGCGGTGCCGAAGGCCGGCTGCGGGTCTTCGAGGCGGGTCCGCGTCGTCCTGAGCGCCGGTGATAGGCGCGGATGGTTAAGCGACGGTTCCGGCGCGCCCCGCGCAACGTCCTGCGGGCCCGCTTCGGTCGGCGGCGTGCGCTGCCGCACGCAGGGCCATGCTGACGCGCCCGGATTGCGGCACCGCCAGGGCGATCGGGCGGGGCCACCGGGCAAGCGGAGGCGTTTCCGCCCCGCGGGTTGCCCGGATGCAACAGGGCCGGATACCGCATCCGGGCGCGTTTTAAGACATTCTCAACCCTGTCGGGCCTTGATTCGCCCGAAGCGCTCGCCGTCGACGCGGATTCCGGTTCGGCACACGCGAGCGCTTCCAGATCTAGAGACGCCGCGCGATTCCCGGACCCCTCAATGCGCCCCGCCCAGTGCGTCCTCATCGTTGAGGACAGCTACCTGCTCCTCGAGATCATCGCGAGCCTGTGCGAGACGCAGGGCATCCGGGTGATCGAGGCCTCCACCGGGGAGGCAGCGCTGACGCTCCTGCGGGCGCGGGGCCACGAGATCGACTGGCTGTTCACCGACATCCACCTGCCCGGCCTGATCGACGGCTGGACCGTGGCCCACGCGTTCCGGGCGCTCCATGCCGACCGGCCGGTGGTCTACACCTCGACCGATTCGAGCGGCGGCCGGGGCGTGCCGGGCAGCCTGTTCCTGCGCAAGCCGTTCCAGGTGGAGGCGGTCAACCGTCTGGTCCGGATGATGGGCGACGGCTTGAGCGACGCCCCGCTCTGCGCGGCGGGCTGAACGCGTCCCGGTTACCCGGCCCGGAACAGCGCGACGATCTCGGGGCTGGCGAGCCAGGTCTCCACCCGCTGGCACGCGAGATCGCCGGCCGGCAGGGCGTCGTAGAGGGAAAAGCTCGCCGCGATGAAGCCCGGCAGGTCGTAGAGCCTGGGGAAGTCGTCGCCCCGGGGCTTCGTCTTGAACAGGTACGAGCCGGTGAGGCCGAAATGCTCGGCGATCGGCGGGTAGAGCGGCCAGACCACGTCCTGGACCAGCTCGTCGCCGAGGTAATCCTCGATCTCCACGGGCTCCGGCGTGAACCCGCTCTCCTGAAGCAGCCGCCGGGCGATGTCGCCGATGACGAAGGCCTTGGGGTGGTTCATCAGGTGCATGAAGGCGCCGCGCCGCGCCCAGCGGGTCACCTCCCGGTCCAGGCCGAAGCCCAGGGCCGCGGCGGCCCCGACCAGCTCGCGCACGGCCGGATCCCAATGGTCGAGGTAGCCCAGGCGGACGAACACGTCCTCGCGGAACAGGCCGGCGGTGCGGCCGGCATCGAGGCCGAGCCGGTGGGCGCAGAGCACGATCGCCGAGTGGTACTGCCCCGTCGGCGAGGGCGCGAGCTTCAGGGCGGCGAGATCCGAGGCCTGGCCGGCATAGACCATGTCCGGGTGGAAGGCCGAGAACACGATCGCCGGGAACAGCTTGAGCCGCGGGTCGGCCGCCCGCAGACTGGCGACGTCGCCGCCCGGGATCAGCCCGGCCGGGAAGGTCTGCGAGAAGACGTGATCGTGGGAGCGGAGCGTCCGGACCAGGCCGTCGATATGGCCGTGGTCGCGCTTGAGAGAGCCCATGGGCAGGTAGCGCACGGGGCTCTTCGGGGCGAGCAGGCGCATCGCCTGGGCGATGCCCCGGGCCTGGCAATTGCCCAGCACCGCGATGGCCGGCCCGTCGCGGGTCGTGGCGGCGCGCGCGCGGTTCCGCCATGGTGTCGCCCAGGTAGGCGCCCAACTGGGGGTCGACAGGGACAACGCGCTGCGGGCGCGCCGGGGCAGATCGTTCAGGGCCACGTCGCGTGCCGGGGTCAGCGGACGGATCAGCAGCCCCGAGGGCAGTTGCCGTCGTGAAGAAGAGGGTTCGAAGATGGCGTTGAATCCGTATACGGGTCTACCGGCCGATCGATTCTGGCGCAAGGTCGTGACCAACGTGCCGCCCTTCGCGGTCAATCCGCACCCGAAGGACACGTTCGCGATCGGGCCGACCGACAAGGTCGCCACCGGCGGCTCCTGTTTCGCGCAGCGGGTGGCCGAGGCGGTGCGCGGCGCCGGCTTCAACTACTACCTGACCGAGCCGCCGCCCCCCGGCATGAGCGCCGACGAGGCCAATGCCCGCCAGTTCGGCACCTTCTCGGCCCGGTACGGCAACCTCTATTACACGCGCCAGTTCGTGCAGCTGTTCGACCGGGCCTATGGCCAGTTCGAGCCGGAGCTGAAGGCGTGGCTGCGCGACGACGGCCGCTACGTCGACCCGTTCCGCCCCACCGTCGAGCCGGCGGGTTTCGCCAGCGAGGCCGAGGTGGTCGCCGCCCGGGACGCGCATCTGGCCGAGGTGCGCCGCCTGTTCGAGACCTTGGACGTCTTCGTGCTCACGCTGGGCCTCACCGAGGGCTGGCGCTGGCGGGGCGACGGCGCGGCGCTGCCGCTCGCCCCGGGGGTCGCGGGCGGCACCTTCGACCCGGAGCTCTACGAATGCGTCAACGCCGGCGCGGGGGAGGTGCTGGGCGACCTCAACGGCTTCCTGGACCGGCTCTGGAGCGTGAACCCCAAGGCCCGGGTGATCTTCACGGTCTCGCCGGTGCCGATGATCGCGACCTACATGGACCGGCACGTGATGGAGTCGAACAGCTACTCCAAGTCGGTCCTGCGGGTGGCGGCCGGCGAGGTGGTCGGCCGGGGCGATCCGCGGGCGGTGTACTTCCCGGCCTACGACATCGTCACCAGCAACGTGAATGCCGGGCGCTACTACAACGAGGACCAGCGCACCATCAACGACGCGGGGGTGCGCCACGTCATGCGGCTGTTCCTGTCGACCTTCGCGCGCGACCGCGCCGCCGCGGCCCCGACCCACGCCCCCGTGGACCTCGCGGCCGAGTTCGAGGGCAATGCCGGCGTGATCTGCGACGAGGAGGAGATCGAGCGCAGCGTGGCGTGAGCGGCGGGGGATTTGCCTCCGGGCAGGTGTTTCGGGCAAGCTCAGCAGTCTGGGCGCTCGCGCCCGTCCGGAGACGATCCCCGTGAGCCTGCCCCCGCCCCGCCAGCCCGACCACGACATCGATCCGATCTTCGTGGCGCGGCACTCGCCCCGTGCCTTCACGGGCGAGGCGCTGCCCGAAGCCGAGCTGATGCGGATGATCGAGGCGGCGCGTTGGTCGCCGTCGGCGTACAATTCGCAGCCGTGGCGCTTCCTCTACGCGCTGCGTGGGGACGCGAACTGGGAGACGTTCTTCGGCCTGCTCGTGCCCGGCAACCAGAAATGGGTCTCGGGCACCGGCGCGATCCTGTTCCTGGTCTCGAACGGGCTCATGAAGGTCGGGGACGAACTGAAGCCGTCCTACAGCCACTCCTTCGACGCCGGCACCGCATCGCTGGCCTTCCAGCTCCAGGCGATCCATCAGGGCTGGCACGCCCACGGCATGGTCGGGTTCGACCATGTCCGCGCGCCCGAGGTGCTGCGCCTGCCCGAGAACCACCGGATCGAGGCCGCCTTCGCGGTGGGCCGCAAGGTCGCGGAGGCCGACCTCACCGAGGAGCAGCGTCCGCGCGAGGCCCCGAACGGCCGCCGGCCGATCACCGACTTCGTCATCGCCGGCGCGTTCCCGCCCTCCGGCACCTGAGGCGGTCCGGAACCGGAGTATACGACCAGGGATTGTGTCGGCAGCGCGATGGCGCCGGCCCTCGCCCATCCTGCTCCCGCCCCCCTACGATCGGAGCCTGCCCATGGACCAGAAACCCTCGGTCCCGCCCGGCGGCACCGCCGCGCCCGCCCCCTTCCTCGACGCGGGCGGGTTCGACCATGCCTCGGGCCTTCAGAGCGTGGCCGACCGCCACGGGGTGAGCCTCGATGCGGTGCGCCACCTGGTCCAGGCGCTGGAGCGCGGGCACGGCACGATGGCGCAGTTCAACCATCCCGACCTCGGCGGCATGGGCCAGTGGTTTTCCGGCGGCATGGTGATGGTCGGCCGGATGTTCGACGACGGCCTCAAGGCCCGGGTCGACGCGCTCTGCACCGAACTCGCCGCGGCGCTGCCGGCGGGCGGCTTCACGGAGGTCGGGCCTGCGTCGCAGCGCGGCGGCGGCGAGTGGTGGCCCGCCGGCCTCGGGGCTCCGGCGAGCACCGGCGCGCAGGACGGCCTACGCTACGCCTACTTTCCCGACACGCGGCGGCTCGCGATCGAATCGGGCAGCGGCGTCGCGCTCTACGATACCGGCGAGCACCACATCTCCGGGGTCTCGCAGGCGAACGGCAGCCTCGACTTCACGGGCCCGCGGGGCGTCGTCGCCCTCGACCGCCTGCGCCGCATCGAGGCGGAGACGGCCGCCCCCCGGCAGGTCGATCCGGCCGAACCGCCGCCCCCGCTTCGACCGACCGCGCCCGCGCCGGAGCCGGCCTCGTCGGGCGATGTGCTGGCCACGATCGAGCGGCTGGCGGAGCTGCACGCCCGGGGCGTGCTCAGCGAGCGGGAGTTTTTGGACAAGAAGGCGGAACTGCTGGCGCGGCTGTAGGCGCGCGGTTGATCAAAGGTCGGTCAAGGTCCGCCGCAGGAACGCGATCAACCGGCGGTGGTGCTCGTTCTCGTCCTCGCCGTCGGGCATGTGATCCTGATCCGCGAGCAGATGGACCTCGGGGTCCAGACCGTGGCGGTGCAGCCGGTCCCGAAGACGCTCCGTCATCGCGGCCGCCCACGTCGCGTCCCGCAGGCCGTGACTCAAGTACAGGGGACCGCGATACCGCTCGATCTCGATCGGGGTAGTCGGAAGCAGGTCGTCCGACGTGCCGCGCCATGTCCAGGCCCGCTGGGCGGGATCCCAAGGCTGAAATCCCGGATCACCGGAATCACGCCACGCGGCGCCCACGAAAGCACCGCAGACGACGTCCGGCGCGGCATGGGCCGCGACGGCATCGGGCAAGCCGGCGACATCATCCCGTGCCATCAACGACGCCACCAGCAGGGCGTGTTCCGCCCCCCGGGAGACACCGTAGAGGCCGACCCGCCCGGCCATCGGCAGGGCGCGCAGGACGCCAAGGGCCTCGACCGTCCGGTCGAGCGGAACATCGACGATGTCGCCGGCATTCCAGACGTTGCCGCCACGCGAGTAGCCGAACGGGAAGGCCAGGAAGCCGTGGGCGGCGAGGATGGCCGCCGTGAGGTAGCTGTAGCCCGACCAGGCCCCTTCGGAGCCGTGCAGGACCATCACGGCTGGAAATGGACCGTCGCCGGACGGCCCATAGGTCATGCCCCAGCCGGGCAGAGGACGGTTGATGATTTGGAGCGCCATGCCCGGATCATGGCACGCGGCGATGCGTCCGGCCTATCGGGTCCGGATGAACTCCGGGCCTCGCCCGGCGGGACGTCGAAAAACTCAGGCGATGCCGGCGCGCAGCAGGTCGTGGACGTGCACGATGCCAACGGGCCGGCCGTCGGTGACCGCGAAGACCGCGGTGATCAGCCGGCGGTTCATCAGTTCGAGGGCGGCCTGGGCGAGCTTGTGCGGCTCCACGGTGATCGGCTCGCGGGTCATGATCGCCGAGACCGGGGTATCGAGGATCTCGGGGCCCATGTGGCGGCGTAGGTCGCCGTCCGTGATGATGCCGACCAGGCGCCCGGCGCCGTCCGTGACGCCGACGCAGCCGTAGCGGCGCGCTGCGATCTCGATCAGCACCTCGGACATCAGCGCGGTCTCGTGGACCAGCGGCATGTCCTGCGGGCCGTGCATCACCTGCTGCACGGTCTTGAGCCGGGCCGCGAGCGTCCCGCCGGGATGGAGGGTGTGGAAGCGGGCCGAGGTGAAGCCGCGCCGCTCCAGCAGCGCCACCGCCAGGGCGTCGCCGAGCGCCAGCTGGATCAGGCTGGAGGAGGTCGGGGCGAGGTCGTGCGGGCAGGCCTCGCGCACCCGCGGCAACTCCAGCAGCACGTCGGCGGCCTTGCCCAGCGTGCTGGCGCCGTTGCGGGTGATGGCCACCAGCGGGATCGAGAAACGGCGGCTGAAGCCGACGAGGTCGGAGAGTTCCGCGGTCTCCCCGGACCAGGACAGGGCGACGATCACGTCGTCGCGGGCGATCATGCCGAGATCGCCGTGGCTCGCCTCGGTGGGGTGGACGAAGAACGCGTGGGTGCCCGTGGAGGCCAGCGTCGCGGCGATCTTGCGGCCGATATGCCCGCTCTTGCCGATGCCGCTGACGATGACCCGGCCCTTGCTCTGCAGGATGGTCTGCACCGCCTCCTCGAACGCGACGCCGAGGCTGCCCTGGAACGCCGCGCTGGTCTCCTGCAGGGCGGCGATGCCCAGTTGCAGGCTGCGGATCCCGATATCGCGGGTGCCCGCGAGATGCGGCGAGGGCGCGTCGTAGGGGTCGTCGCGCAGGGCGCTGGAAGCGGGAGCGGTCATCGGTTCCGTTCTGGACCCGTCGAGCAGGGTCCGGCGCCGCGAAGGCGAAGCGAAGCGAGGTTTTCGACGCTAGGGAGCCGTCATGGTTGAAATGTGACGCCGGGACGACATGCCGCCCCTCTCCGTCCGCCCGGCGGTTGAAGGCCCGCTCCGGCGAGTCCATGCTCCGCATACGCCAGCCAAAAGGGCCCAAGCCCCATGACCATCCGCTTCCCCGATCCCGACCCGAACATCCTCGCCCGGCGGGGGGAGATCCTGGCGGGCCTCGCGCCCCTGGTCGCCCCGGAGGCGCTGGTGGTGAGCGAGGACGAGCGCCGGGCCTTCGAGACCGACGGGCTCACTGCCTACCGGCAGATGCCGCTGGCCGTGGTGCTGCCCTCGACCACCCGGGAGGTGGCGGCCGTGATGGCCTATTGCCACGCCGAGGGCGTGCGGGTGGTGCCGCGGGGCGCCGGCACATCGCTCGCCGGCGGGGCGATCGCGCAAGGCGACGCGATCATCCTGGGCGTCGGCAAGATGACCCAGGTGCTCGACCTCGATTTCGAGAACCGCACCGCCCGGGTGCAGAGCGGGCTGACCAACCTGGCGATCTCGGGCGCGGTCGCCCACGAGGGCTTCTTCTACGCCCCCGACCCGTCGAGCCAGCTCGCCTGCACGATCGCGGGCAACATCGCGATGAATTCCGGGGGGGCGCACTGCCTGAAATACGGGGTGACCACCAACAACCTGCTGGGCGTCACCCTGGTGCTCAACGACGGCACCGTGGTGGAGGTCGGCGGCCAGCACCTCGACAGCCCCGGTTACGATCTTCTGGGCCTCGTCTGCGGGTCGGAGGGGCAGCTCGGCATCGTCACCGAGGCGACCGTGCGGATCCTGCGCGCCGCCGAGGGCGCGCGGCCGGTGCTGGTCGGCTTCTCGAAGGTCGAGGATGCGGGCGATTGCGTCGCCGCGATCATCGCGGCCGGCATCATCCCGGTGGCGATCGAGTACATGGACCGCGAGGCGATCCTGATCACCGAGGACTTCGCCCAGGCCGGCTACCCGCGCGACGCCGAGGCGATGCTGATCATCGAGGTCGAGGGATCGGATGCCGAGTGCGACGCGATGCTCGGGCGCATCGAGGCGATCGCCAAGGACTTCAGGCCGACCAGCGTGCGGGTGTCCCGCTCGGAGGCCGAATCCGCCGCGATCTGGAAGGGCCGCAAGTCGGCCTTCGGGGCGACGGGGCGCATCTCCGACTACATCTGCATGGACGGCACCATCCCGACCGGACAGCTCGGCCCGGTGCTGGAGCGGATCGGGGCGATCTGCGCCGGCCACGGCCTGCGGGTGGCCAACGTGTTCCACGCGGGCGACGGCAACCTGCACCCGCTGATCCTGTTCGACATCAACACGCCGGGCGAATTGCAGAAGGCCGAGGCCGCGGGCGACGCGATCCTGAAGCTCTGCGTCGAGGTCGGCGGCTGCCTCACCGGGGAGCACGGCGTCGGGATCGAGAAGCGCGACCTGATGCGGTTCCAGTACGCGCAGGTCGATCTGGAGCAGCAGATGCGGGTGAAGGCGGTGTTCGACCCCGACTGGATGCTCAACCCCGCCAAGGTGTTCCCCCTGGACGGACGGCTGGAGGCGACCAAGGCGGCCTGAAGTCCCGGGTTCCCAAAGGGCTCAGCCCTTTGGTGGGGTTCGGGGGCGGAGCCCCTGATTCGTCGCGGCGCGTCGTCCTCAGGCCGCCACGCCGCCGCGGTTCGGCCCGGCCTCGGGCCGGCGCAGGCTGTCGGCGGTCCGGGCCAGGATCGCGGCGAGGTCGGCCGCCGGGGCGGGCCGGCCGAACAAATTGCCCTGCAGCTCCTGGCAGCCTTCCTCCCGCAGGATCCGCGCCTGCTCGGGGGTCTCGACGCCCTCGGCCAGGACGTCGATCTTCAGGGCGCGCCCGAGCCAGATCATGGCCCGCAGGATCTCGACGCTGCCGCCGTCGCGCGCGAGGCTGCGCACGAAGCCCGGGTCGATCTTGAGCTTGTCGAACGGGAACCGGTGCAGGGTGCCGAGGCTCGAATAGCCGGTCCCGAACTCGTCCATGGCGATCCGCACGCCCGCGGCGCGGAACGCCCGCAGGAGCGACAGGTTCGCGGCGTTGTCCTGCAGCAGCACCGCTTCGGTGATCTCGAGTTCCAGGCGGTCCGGCCTGAGCCCGCTGTCGGCGAGCGCCGCCCGGACATCCGCCTCGAGGCCGAGGCCGGCGCATTGCAGGGGCGACAGGTTGACCGCGACCTTGACCGGGTCCGGCCAGGACGCGGCGGCCCGGCAGGCCGTGGCGAGGATCCAGGCGCCCAGCGGCCCGAGCAGCCCGACCTCCTCGGCCAGCGGGATGAACTCCGCCGGTCCGACCTCGCCGTGCTCGGGATGGTGCCAGCGCGGCAGGGCCTCGAAGCCGTGCAGGGCCTGGCCGTGCGCCCCGACGATCGGCTGGTAGTGCAGCACGAACTGGCCCCCGGCCAGCGCCCCGCGCAAATCGCCCGCGAGCTGCCGGCGGCGCTGGATCTCGACATCCATGGCCGGGTCGAAGAAGCGCCACGTGCCCCGGCCGGCGGCCTTGGCCTGGTACAGGGCGATGTCGGCCTGCCGCAGCAGCGTGGCGGCGGTGCCGGACGGGTCGTCGGCGATGGCGATGCCGATGCTGGTGCCGATCACCAGGGTGTGGCCGTTCACCGTGACCGGCGTCTCGAGCGCCGCCACGAGGCGCCGTGCCAGGCGCGCGGCGTCGGCAGGCAGGGGAGCCGTGCCGAGCACGATGGCGAACTCGTCGCCACCGAGCCGGGCCACGAGGTCGCCGACCGCCACCGTGGCGGCGAACCGGGCCGCCACCGCGCAGAGCAGCGCGTCGCCGACCGGATGCCCGTAGGTGTCGTTCACGACCTTGAAGCCGTCGAGGTCGAGGCACAGCACGGTCGCCGGCGCGCGGGCATCGCAGCTTGCCAGGGCCGCGTCCATGCGCTCCTTCAGGACCAGGCGGTTGGGAAGGCCCGTGAGCGCGTCGTGCCGGGCCATGTGGGCGACCCGGGCCTCGCTCCGGCGGCGCTCGGTGACGTCCTCGTGGGTGCAGAGCCAGCCGCCGCCGGGGATCGGGGCGTGGACCACGTCGACCGCCCGGCCGTCGGCGAAGTCGCAGGTCAGCGAGACCGGCTGGCCCTGCGCGGCGGTGCGCTCGCAGGCCGCCACCAGCGCCCCCGCGGCCGCGGATCCGAGTCCGTTGCGCGGGTCGCTGAGGTGGCCGAGGAGGGCCGGGAGGGCGGTCCCGGGCCGGCGCATCTCCTCCGGGACCGCGTACATCCGCGCGTAGCGGGCGTTCATGACGATGAGGGCGCCGTCCCGGTCGAACAGGCACAGGCCCTGGACCATGTTGTCGAGGGCGATGCCGAACCGGGCGTCCTGGAGCCGCAGCGCCCGCTCGCCCCGCTCGCGCGCCTCGGCCGCGGCCCGGGCCGCCTCGGCCTGGGCGAGCTGATCCTGCGCGCGGGCCTGCCGGCGGCCGAGCAGAACCAGCGCGAGGAGGCCGAGATCGAGCAGGAACGCCGCCACCCCCACGATGGTCGCCTGCTGGTGCGCGGCCGCCAGGCAGGCCTCCGCGGTGCGGCTGATGCTGAGGACCAGCGGGTAGTTCTTCAGGGCGTGGGCGGCGATGAGCCGATCCTGGCCGTCGATCGGGCTGACGGTGCGCAGGACGCCGCCCTGCGCGGTCCGGGCGGTGATCAGGGATGCGCCCGCGCGGGGGAAGATCCGGCCGATCGTCCCTTCGCGGTGCGGATGCCGGACCAGCAGCATGCCGTCGTTGCGGAACAGGGACACCACGGCGTCGTCCGCCGGCGCGATCTGATCGTACAGGCCCTCGAAATAGCTCAGCTCGACCGCGCCCAGGATCAGGCCCAGGAACGTGCCGTCCGGGGCCGCGACCTTCCGGGCGATGTAGATCGTCCAGGCGCCGTCCCCCCGGTTCGGGACCGGGCGGCCGACGTAGCGCTGCAGGGTCGGGTCGGCGGACAGCGCCTTGAAGTAATCCCGGTCGGCGATGTTGACGGCCGGGATCGGCCAGTAGCGGCTGAAGTTGAGCAGCCGTCCGGTCCGGTCCACCAGGGTGATGGCGTTCGCCTGCGGCAGTGCCGCGATCCAGGTCTTCAGCGCCGTGTGCATGGACGGACGGGACGCCGCCTCGGCATAATGCTCGCCGTCGGCGATCCCCGCCTGGCGGAACTCGGCCAGCACGGCGTCCTGGACGAGTTCGATCGCCTGCAGCGCCCGGTCCGCCTGGTCGGCCAGGACCGTGGCGAGGCCGCCGAGGCTGCGCTCGTTGTCGTCGACCGCGCGCGTCTCCAGGTGGGCGATGAACAGGGCGGCCGCGGCCGTAATCACCAGCGCGAGACCGATGGCCGTCCAGGCGCGCAGATCGCAGGTGTGCCGCCACCGCAGCCGGCGCAGATGCCGGGCCGCCCGAGCGACGAACAGGAAGATTGACTTCGAACCCACCAGGTCACGCTCAGACTACGCTCTATAATAGGGCTATATTGTCCCCGTTAATGAGTTGTTGTGCCGAATGCGTAAACCGGCGGACAATCCTGCCATACATCCTTCTCGATGGATGGCCGCCCGCGTTCGCGAACAGGAGGGCGCGAACGCGGGAAGCGGGCGCGGCGCCCGGGTTCGCCTTTCGGCGGGGCGCGTCCGCTCCCTGCCCCGTCCCGAACGGACGAGGCGGGCGCCTACCCAGCCGCGCGCAGGGCCGGGACCGGTGTCAGCCACGCGCCGGTCTCCGGGCGCTCCGCCAGGAGGCGCGTCAGGGCGGCGGCCGGCATCGCCCGCCCGTAGTGGAAGCCCTGGCCGACCTTGCAGCCCAGCGCCCGCAGGACGACCTCCTGGCCCTCGGTCTCGATGCCCTCGGCGACCGTGTCGAGGCCGAGGTCGTTGCCCATCCGGATGATCGCGCGGGTGATCGCGGCGTCGTTGGCCTCGGTGAGCAGGTCGCTCACGAAGGTGCGATCGATCTTCAGGGTCGTCAGCGGGAAGCGCTTGAGGCTGCTCAGCGAGGCGTAGCCGGTGCCGAAATCGTCGAACGCGATCCGAACGCCCATTGCGCGCAGGTCCCGGATCGTCCCGAGGGTGCGGTCGTCGTTCTGCAGCACGACCCGCTCGGTGATCTCCAGCTCCAGCGCCTCCGGCGGGACCCGGTGGCGGGCCAGCGCGTCGGAGACCTCGCGGACGAGGTTTCCCGTCTTGAACTGGGCGGAGAACAGGTTCGCCCCGACCCGGAACGGCGGCAGTCCCTGGTCCCGCCAGGCCGCGATCTGCCGGCAGGCGGCGTCCAGCACCCAGGCGCCGACCGGGAGCGCCAGCGGGCTCATCTTGATGGCCGGGAGGAACGTGCCGGGCAGGAGCAGGCCGCGCTCCGGGTGCTGCCAGCGGAGCAGGGCCTCGGCGCCGACGAGCCGGCCGCTCGTGAGGCAGATCTGCGGCTGGTAGTGCAGCACCAGCTCGTCGCCGTGCAGGGCGCGCAGCAGCGCGTCCTGGGTGTTGCGCAAGGCCGCCGCGGCATGGCGCATCTCGGAGGCGAACATCCGGGCGGCGCCGCCGCCCTCCTGCTTGGCCCGGTACAGCGCGAAATCGGCGCTGGCGAGCAGCTCCTCTCCGTCGCGGCCGTGCTCGGGGGCGAGGGCGAAGCCGATGCTCGCGCCGGCCCGCAGCACGTGCGTCCCGACCACCACCGGGTCCGCCAGCGCGGCCAGGATCGCGGTGGCGCAGGCGCGCGCCGCCAGGGGGTCGCCGGTGCCGGGCAGCAGCACCACGAACTCGTCGCCGCCCAGGCGCGCCATCACGGCCCGGCGCGGCAGCACCGCCGGGATCCGGACCGCGAGCGCCTGCAGGAGCGCATCGCCGACCGCGTGCCCGAGGCTGTCGTTGATCGCCTTGAACCCGTCGAGATCGACCAGCAGCACCGCGAGCGGCTGGCCGCGCCGGTAGAGGTCGTTCAGCAGGGTCTCGAACCGGCGGCGGTTGGTCAGGCCGGTCAGGGCATCCTGGTGGGCGAGGCGGAGCAGGCCGGCCTCCCGCCTGCGCCGCTCCGAGATGTCCCGGATGATGGCGCCGAGATTCGGCCCGCCATCGTCGTGCCAGACGGACAGGGCGATCTCGGCCGGGCATTCCGCGCCGTCCTTGCGCCGGACCATCACCTCGATGGTGCGGCCGGCGACCTTGGCCGCGTCGCCTGCGAAGATCCGCTTCAATCCGGCCGTGTGGGCCGCACGCATGCGCTCGGGCACGATCAGATCGAAGGGCTCCCCCAGCATCTCGTCGTGGGTGTAGCCGAACAGCGCTGCGGCGGCCTGGTTGGCGAACCGGATCCGGCCCTCCCGGCTGATCGCCAGCAGCGCCAGCTCGGTGGCGTTTGCAAAGCCCATCATGGACACCCGCGCCAGCTCGCTGCGCCGCAGGGTCATCTGCTGGACCACCAGGGCGGCGAGGTCGGCGAGCGCCCGGCGGTCCCGGGCCGGGAAGCGCCGGCGCGGCACCGTGTCGGCCACGCACAGCGCCCCCAGCCGGAAGCCGTCCGCGGTGATCAGCGGGGCGCCGGCGTAGAAGCGGACGAAGGGCGGTCCCAAAGCGAGGGGATTGTCGGAGAAGCGCGGATCGCGCCGCGTATCTGGGATGACCAGAAGATCGTCGGACCGGATCGTGTGGGTGCAGAACGAGGCGCCGCGGGCTGTCGGCGCTGGATCGAGACCGACTTGATCGAGGCCCACTTGCGCCTTGATCCATTGATGGTGCTGATCGATCAGCGAGACGTAGGCGATCGGCGCGCGGAACAGCCGCGCCGCCAGCTGGGCGATGGCGTCGAACCGCTCCTCGGGGGCGGTCCCGGCGATCTGGAACGTGCCCAAGGCGTGAAGGCGCAGGGTCTCCTGCTCGGCCAGGACGCATTCCGACGTGGTCGCTGCCGACACCGATTCCGCTCCCGGCCCTTCAGCCCGACCCTCACGGGCGCTGCAGGACACGACCGTAAACAGCGAATCTTATCGTAGGTTTAAATCAGCGGTTGTCGATCCACGGTGATCAATAGAGCCGTTCCCGATCGACTTGTAATCGAGAACGGCTCTAAGTCCTTGATTCGACGCGCTCGCTTGCGCCGAACCGGTATCCACTTCGGCGGCGGGCGCTCTCGCCCGGCCGCAGAAGCCGGCGCGCAGGCCGGTATCCACGACATGGCTCCCGACCGTCTCCGGTCGAGAGCCAGTATCCGGCCGGCCCAAGGCGCGGCGATCCGGTCCGATTGCTGCGGACCGGCTGCGCGAAATCCTCCCTCTGCGCGGAACGGCGCGGAGGGAGATCGGGACCCGGCGGTCAGGCGGCCTCGACGGACTTGCGGCTGGTGCCGCGGCCCTTGGCGGGGGCGGACTCGGCCTTCTCGGCCTTGCGGCGGCCGCCGCGGGCCGGCGCGGGCGCCGAGCCAGCCTCGACGTCCGGCTCCTTCTCGGATTGCTGGGTGCGGCCGGGCTGGCCGAGACCCAGGCTCTTGGCCAGCGCCGAGCGCTGCGCCGAGTAATTCGCCGAGGTGGTCGGATAATCCGCCGGCAGGCCGTACCGCTCGCGGTAGCCCTGCGGATCGAGGCCGTGCTTGGTCAGGTGGCGCTTCAGCGTCTTGTACGACTTGCCGTCGATGAAGCTGACGAGGCCATCCGGGCGGATCGACTTGCGGACCTGCGCCGGGGTCGGCCGCTCGACAGTGTCTTCCGCCGCGGCGGAAGGCCCGGAGCCGATGGAATTCAGCGCCTCATGGATGCTCGCGATCAGCGACGGCAATTCGGTCGGGGGCAGGGAATTGTTGGCGACATAGGCCGCAACGACGTCCACGGTCCGTTCGATATAGTGCGCCTGGGATGCGGACGCTTCTTCGGACATTCTTGCTTTCCTTAAGCTGGATGGGTGCGGAGATGGTGACTTACTGCGAGTTAAGACAGCCGCAGGAAAAAGCAAGGTGATCCATACAATTCCGTGTGATCGATTGAAAGTTCAGGTCTACATCGGCCGGCCAAGGTTACAGGTTGAAGTTGCATTGGCGCCATTATCCAGGCACTTGCGCGGCGCTATATCCTGGCCCGCGCGACGAATGCTGGCACTGGCTCGGAACGAGGTTTTCGTTGGTGGGAGAGACCGTTACGGCCAAGATCAGCAGTTCCCGCGGGGGGTCTTGGCGCGACTTTCCCGACCGTTGACCGGTCTTGCCGCCGCGCCGCAAAATATTTTTGCAGGATCGCCGATCGCCTGTGGGTTCCGGCACCGTTGAGGGCCGGATCCGGGCTCAGGCGAAGGACTTGCGGGGGTCGAACGCGTCGCGCACTGCTTCGCCGGCAAAGACCAGGAGGCTCAGCATCACGGCGATGACCAGGAATCCGGTGAGCCCGAGCCACGGTGCCGTCAGGTTGTCCTTGCCCTGTGCCAGCAGTTCCCCGAGGGAGGGCGAGCCCGGCGGCAGGCCGAAGCCTAGAAAGTCCAGGGAGGTCAGCGTGGTGATCGAGCCGTTCAGGATGAACGGCAGGAAGGTCAGCGTCGCCACCATGGCGTTGGGCAGCAGGTGGACCGTCATGATGCGCAGGTTCGACAGGCCGAGCGCCCGCGCGGCCCGGACGTATTCGAAGTTCCGCGCCCGCAGGAACTCGGCGCGCACGACGCTGACCAGCGCCACCCACGAGAACAGCAGCATGATCCCGAGCAGGACGAAGAAGCCGGGGGCGATGAAGGCCGAGATGATGATGATCAGGTAGAGGGTCGGGATCCCGCCCCAGACCTCGATGAACCGCTGGAACGCGAGATCGACCCAGCCGCCGAAATAGCCCTGCACGGCCCCGGCCACGACCCCGATCGCCGAGGAGACCGCGGCCAGGATCAGCCCGAACAGCACCGAGATGCGGAACCCGTAGATCACCCGCGCCAGCACGTCCCGGGTGGTGTTGTCGGTGCCGAGCCAGTGCCACGGGATGTCGGCGCAGGTCGCCCCGCCGAGTTTTTCCGCCACCGGCCTGCACTGCGCGTCCGAAAGCATCCAGGTCGGCGGCGACGGCGAGGGCGTCGGCAGGTCCTCGTTGATCGTGTCGTAGGAGAACCGGATCGGCGGCCAGAGCGCCCAGCCGTGCTCGGCGATCTCCTTGCGGATCTCGGGCGACCGGAAATCCGTGACCGCCAGGAAGCCGCCGAACGTCTCCTCCGGGTAGTCCACCAGCACCGGGACCAGCCACTCGCCCTTGTAGGACAGGACGATCGGGCGGTCGTTGGCGATGAACTCGGCGAACAGGCTGAGGACGAACAGGGCCGCGAAGATCAGGAACGACCAGGAACCGAGGCGGTTGCGGCGGAAGTTGTCGAGCCGGCGCCGGTTGAGCGGCGACAGCCAGCCGCGCCCACCCGAAACCGGGGCCGGCGCGGGAACGGCCTCATCGGGTCGCAGGACGATCGGCTGGGCGCCCGGCAACGGCGCCGGGACGACCTCGCTCTCGCCGGGGCGCGCGATCTCGTTCATGGCTGCCCCTGCAGAACTGGACGTTTCTCGCTGTGGCAGCGCAGGCTACCGGATCCAGACGATACCGGAGGAGCCGCGACGAGCCCCCTCTCCCGTGCGGGAGAGGGGGCTCGCGGCTGGCACGCGCCGATGTGAAGATATCGCAGGTCACAAAGGGGAGCAGGCGCGAGTCGGCGGCTACCGCCCTTCGCCCATCGCGAACCCCAGAAAAGACTCAGGTGTCGAGACGGGTCGCGGTGCCCTCGATTTCGTTCGGGCGGATTCCGCCGGTGCGCTCCATCCAGTGGCGCAGCAGGCGGACGTTGCGGCGGTTGGCCTTGAAGGCGGCGTCGAACAGGTCGCCCGCCAGGGGCACCACCCCGAGCAGACCGTCGAAGGCGACGTTGAGCCCCATCCGGGCCACCAGCCAGCGGGGCGCGCCCAGGCGCTTGGCCTCGTAGACGATGAACGAGGAGATCACCATGCCGGCCACGTCGCCGATCACCGGCACGAGGCCGATCAGCGCGTCGAACCCGACCCGCCGGTTGATCCCCGGGATCACGAAGGCCGTGTCCATGAAGTGCGCCAGCGTCTCCAGCCGGGCGAGGCTGGCCTCGCGGTCGAGATCGGCCGACAGGAATGGCGGCAGGCGCGCCGACGCACTGCCGGGAAAGGTCTTGGAGCCAGGAAAGGTCTTGGCGCCAGGAAAGGTCTTGGCACCGGCGGAGGGGCCGGTCCGGGAAGCCTGGGAGAAGTCCATCGCGGGGATCCGTCGGAGAGCCATCACCCTCAACGAGGTGGCCCCCCCGGGGGATCCCCGCAAGCAAAGCGCCTGCGACCATCATGCCGCACCCCCGGCCACGCCCCGCATCCGCGCGAGGGCGGTGTCCAGGGTGGCGTCGGCCTTGGCGAAGCACAGGCGCACGAGGCTGCGCACGGAGCCGTCCGGGTAGAACGCGCTCACCGGGATCGCGGCGACGCCGTGACGGGTGACCAGTGCCTCGCAGAAGGCGACGTCGTCGGCGTAGCCGAGCCCCGTGATGTCGATGTTGAGGAACCACGTGGCCTGCGCCGGCAGGACCCGGAAGCCAAGGTCGCGCAGGCCGGAGGCCAGCCGGTCGCGGGAGGCCGCGTAGCCCGCCCGCATGGCCTCGAACCACGGCTCGGGCTTGCCGAGGCCGTACGCCACCGCCTCCTGCAGGTTGGGGGGCGTGGTGAAGGTGAGGAACTGGTGCGCCTTGGCCAGGACCGGCATCAGCCGGGCATCGGCCATCACGAAGCCGACCTTCCAGCCGGTGAGCGAGAAGATCTTTCCCGCCGAGCCGATCTTGACCGTCCGCTCGCGCATCCCGGGCAGCGCCATCAGCGGCCGGTGGCGGGCGCCGTCGAAGACAACGTGCTCCCAGACCTCGTCGCAGATCGCGGTGACGTCGAACCGCGTGCAGTACCGGGCGAGCAGCGCCAGGTCGTCCGGGTCGAACAGGGTCGCGCTCGGATTGAGCGGATTATTGAGCACCACGACCTTCGTGCGCGGGCCGAACGCGGCAGCCAGCGCAGCCTCGTCGAGCCGGAAGGACGGCGGCTGCAGGGCCACGATCCGCGGCACGCCGCCCGCCCGCTGCACCAGCGGCAGGTAGGCGTCGTACATCGGCGCGAACAGCACGACCTCGTCGCCGGGCTCGATCAGTGCCAGCAGGGCCCCGGCGAGCGCCTCGGTCGCCCCGGAGGTCACCATCACCTCGGTCTCGGGATCGAGGGCGAGGTCCTGGTGCCGGGCGTAATGCGCGGCCACGGCCTCGCGCAGGGCCGGCAGCCCCATCATCGGCGGATACTGGTTCCAGCCGTCCATGAGCGCCCGGGCGCTGCGCTCGCGCACGTCCGCGGGGCCGGGATCGTCGGGAAAGCCCTGCCCGAGATTGACCGCGTCGTGGGCGCGGGCGAGCCGCGACATGGTCTCGAACACCGTGGTCGGCAGGGCGGCGAAGACCGGATTCATGCGGGGCGGGACGCCGCTTGGGGTGCGGGAGACAGGCTGGACATCGTCGGGATGTAGCATGGGGTCGGCGGCGTGCGGAATGTGCGCGCCCGCACAGACCCATCCATCCGGGCGAACGGCGAGGCTGACGAATGTTGACATTCATCAGTCGTAACGTAGGTTCGTCTCACGGCCGGAGCGGCGCTCTCGTCGGCGGGGCTTTGCCCCCTCGCTCCGTCAGCGAGACGCCGCTCCGGTCCTCTTAGAGGGCCATCGATCTCCGGATCGGTGGCCCTTTCGGCATGTGATGGGTCGCGCGCTCTGGTAGCGTGTCCGGCCCACCGGATGCGACCATGCGGACGACGCACGCCATATGCCTTGCCCTGCTGATCGCCGGCCTGGGCCTCGCCCTCCGGCTCGGCCTGCCGGTGGCGCCCGTGGACGCGCCGTTCCGCGCGGTGCTGAAGGCCTATGCGGCACCGGATCCGTCCGCCGCGGAGCCCAGCAACACGGCTGAAACCTCCACGCCCTAGTGACGGCACAATGGCCGGGCATCCGATACGCCCCGGCGATGGAATATGCCGCAGCCGCCGGACACCGTCCGGCCCGTATAGCCGCGTAGGCCGATGCCACCGTCCGGGCCGCCGAAGCGTAGGCGGCCGGAACATGCGCCATGGGGGCGTGCACAGCGAGGGATAGGGTGCCGTCGGTCGCGCAGGCGTCCGGCATGTGCTCTAGTCAGGCATGAACGAGAGTTCACCGATCCGCACCGATACGGCGCGCGCCTACCAACCCGGCGAGGCGCCGGCGCGCGACGTCCGCACGCGGCGCTTCCGGCCGATCCGCTGGCTCGTGATCCTGGCCCTGCTGGCGGGCGCCGGGGCGATCGGCCACCGCTGGTACGAGGCGCGCACCGAGAAGGCCGCCGAGCCGGCCACGGCCCACAAGGGCGGCGGCCGCGGCGGGCGGCACGGCGGCGGCGACATGGCGCAGGCGGTGGGCGTCGCAGCGGTGACGACCGGCGACATGCCGGTGGTGCTCCAGGGCCTCGGCACCGTGACGCCGCTCGCCACCGTGACGGTGAAGTCGCAGATCAGCGGCTACCTGATGGCGGTGAAGTTCCGCGAGGGCCAGACCGTCAAGGCCGGCGACGAGCTCGCCCTGGTCGATTCCCGCCCCTACGAGGCGCTGCTCGCCCAGTATCAGGGCCAGCTCGCCCGCGACCAGGCGCTGCTGCAGAACTCGAAGCTCGACCTCCAGCGCTACCAGACCCTGAACCGGCAGGATTCGATCTCGAAGCAGAACGTCGACACGCAAGCCGCCCTGGTCAAGCAGAACGAGGGCACGGTGGCGGCCGACCAGGCGCTGGTCGACCAGCAGAAGCTCAATATCGCCTACACCCACATCACCGCGCCGGTGGACGGCCGGGTCGGCCTGCGGCAGGTCGATCAGGGCAACTACATCTCGGCCGCCTCCACGGCGATCGTGGTGGTGACCCAGCTCCACCCGATCTCGGTGATCTTCACCCTGCCGGAGGACGACGTGGCCCGGGTGATGCGCCAGGTGCGGGCCGGGGCCAAGCTCGCGGTGCGCGCCTACGACCGCGGCGACGCCCACCAGATCGCGCTCGGCTCCCTCGACACCGTCGACAACCAGATCGACACGACCACCGGCACGGTGAAGCTGCGGGCGCAGTTCGACAACGCCGACGAGGAGCTGTTCCCGAACCAGTTCGTCAACGCCAAGCTCACCGTCGACACGGTGCGGGCCGCGACGCTGGTGCCGAACTCCGGCCTGCTGCAGGGCACGCCCGGCACCTACGTCTACCTGATGGACGGGGACAGCAAGGTCACGGTCCGGCCGATCAAGACCGGTGAGACCGACGGGACCAACACCGTCGTGGTCTCCGGCCTGAAGCCGGGCGACCGGATCGTCACCGACGGCACCGACCGGCTCAAGGACGGCGCCGAGGTCCGGATCACGGATGGCGCGCAGGCTGCGGGCGCGACCGGCGCGGTCACCGGCGCGGGCGACAAGCCCGGCGGAAAGCCGGCCGCCGGACCGGACGGGGCGGCCGCCGGCACGGGCGCCGGTCGGCGCAGTGAGCCCGGCCATGGTGCGCCTGCCATGAACCCGTCCCGCCTCTTCATCCTCCGTCCGGTCGCCACGACGCTGCTGATGCTGGCGATCCTGATCGTCGGCGGCGTCTCGTACCTGAACCTGCCGGTCTCGGCGCTGCCGGCCGTCGATTACCCGACGATCCAGGTCCAGACCTTCTATCCGGGCGCGAGCCCCGAGGTGATGACCTCCTCGGTCACGGCGCCGCTGGAGCGGCAGTTCGGCCAGCTCGCCAACCTCAACCAGATGACCTCGCAATCCTCGGCGGGCGCCTCGGTCATCACGCTGCAGTTCAACCTCGACCTGCCCCTCGACATCGCCGAGCAGCAGGTCCAGGCGGCGATCAACGCCGCCGGCAACCTTCTGCCCTCGGACCTGCCGGCGCCACCGATCTACGCCAAGGTCAACCCGGCCGACGCCCCGGTCCTGACCCTGGCCCTCACGTCGAAGACCCTGCCGCTGACCCAGGTGCGCGACCTCGCGGAATCGCGGCTCGCCCAGAAGATCAGTCAGGTGGCCGGCGTCGGCCTGGTCAGCATCTCGGGAGGCCAGCGGCCGGCGATCCGGGTGCGGTTCAACGCCCGGGCGCTCGCCGCCTACGGGCTGAACATCGACGACCTGCGCACCACCATCACCAACCTCAACGTCAACACCCCCAAGGGCTCGATCGACGGGCCGAAGCAATCCTACGCGATCAACGCCAACGACCAGATCCGCGACCCGAAGGCCTACAATGCGGCGATCATCGCGTATCGCAACGGCGCCCCGGTGATGCTCTCGGAGGTCGCCGACGTGGTCGAGGGGCCGGAGAACACCAAGCTCGGCGCCTGGGCCGACACCACGCCAGCGGTCATCCTCAACATCCAGCGCCAGCCGGGCGCCAACGTCATCGCCACGGTCGACAAGATCAAGGCGCTGCTGCCGCAGATGCAGGCGAGCCTGCCGACCTCCGTCGCGGTGGCGCCGCTCACCGACCGCACCACCACGATCCGGGCCTCCGTGGAGGACGTGCAGTTCGAGCTGGGGCTGGCGATCGCGCTGGTCGTGCTGGTGATCTTCCTGTTCCTGCGCAGCCTGTCGGCGACGCTGATCCCGAGCCTGTCGGTGCCCCTGTCGCTGATCGGCGCCCTGTCGGTGATGGACCTGTACGGCTTCTCCCTCGACAACCTGTCGCTGATGGCCCTCACCATCGCCACCGGCTTCGTGGTCGACGACGCCATCGTGGTGATCGAGAACATCGCCCGCCACGTGGAGGCCGGCGATTCGCCCCTGGAAGCGTCCCTGAAGGGGTCGCGCGAGATCGGCTTCACCATCATCTCGCTCACCGTCTCGCTGATCGCGGTGCTGATCCCGCTGCTGTTCATGGGCGACGTGGTCGGGCGCCTGTTCCACGAATTCGCCATCACGCTGGCCGCCACCATCGTGATCTCCGCGGTCGTGTCGCTGACCCTGGTGCCGATGCTGTGCGCGCGCCTGCTCAAGCACGCGCCCGAGGCCAAGGTCCGCCGCCGCGAGGGCGTGTTCGCGCGCGCCGGCCGGCGCGCCATCGACGGTACGATCGCCGCCTACGGCCGCGCGCTCCGGGTGGTGCTGAACCATCAGGGCCTGACCCTACTGGTGGCGCTCGGCACCCTGGTGCTGACCGTCTACCTGTTCGTGGTCATCCCCAAGGGGTTCTTCCCGGTCCAGGATACCGGGGTGATCCAGGGCATCACGCAGGCGGACCAGTCCGTCTCCTACGCGGCCATGGCCGAGCGCCAGCAGCGTATGGCCGCGCTGATCCTCAAGGACCCGGACGTCGCCAGCCTGTCCTCGTTCATCGGGGTCGACGGCCAGAACGTCACGCTCAATTCCGGCCGGATGCTGATCAACCTCAAGCCGCGCGACCAGCGGACGGACTCGGCCGGCGCGATCATCCGGCGGATCACGGAGGCGGCCCGGGCCGAGCCCGGCATGCGCCTGTACATGCAGCCGGTCCAGGACCTGACCATCGACACCGCGGTCTCGGCGACCCAGTACCAGCTCATCCTGGAGACCCCGAACCTCAACGATTTCGAGACCTGGGTGCCGCGCTTCACCGAGGCCCTGGCGAAATCCCCCGTGGTCGCCGACGTGGCGAGCGACCACCAGGCGCAGGGGCTCGCCGCCTACGTCACCATCGACCGGCCCACCGCCGGCCGCTACGGCATCACCCCGGCGACCATCGACAACGCCCTCTACGACGCCTTCGGCCAGCGGATCATCTCGACCATCTTCACCCAGTCCAACCAGTACCGGGTGATCCTGGAGGCCGACCCGAACCTGCACACCACCCTGCGCAGCCTCGAGACGATCTACCTGCCATCCTCGACGGCGACCAACGGCCAGGTGCCGCTCTCCGCGGTGGCGCGGATCAGCGAGCGGCGGGCGCCCCTGCTGATCTCGCATCTCGGCCAGTTCCCCGCCACCACGGTGTCGTTCAACCTGGCCCCCGGGGCGGCCCTCGGGCAGGCGGTCGAGGCGATCGAGCAGGCCAAGGCCGCGATCGACCTGCCGCCCTCGTTCCGGGTGGTGCCGCAGGGCTCGGTCTTCGCCTTCCAGTCGGCGCTCAGCAACGAGCTGTTCCTGGTGCTCGCGGCGATCATCACCGTCTACATCGTGCTGGGCGTGCTCTACGAGAGCTTCATCCACCCGATCACGATCCTGTCGACGCTGCCCTCGGCCGGCATCGGGGCGCTGCTGGGCCTGATGCTGTTCGGGCTGTCCCTCGACATCATCGCGGTGATCGGCATCGTGCTCCTGATCGGCATCGTGAAGAAGAACGCGATCATGATGATCGACTTCGCGCTCCAGGCCGAGCGCGAGGACGGGCTCGATCCCCGGGAGGCGATCTTCCAGGCCTGCCTGCTGCGTTTCCGCCCGATCCTGATGACGACGCTGGCCGCCCTGTTCGCGGCTGTGCCGCTGATCCTCGGCACCGGCGTCGGCTCGGAGCTGCGCCAGCCGCTCGGCATCTGCATCGCCGGCGGCCTGATCGTCAGCCAGGTGCTGACCCTATTCACGACCCCGGTGATTTATCTGGCCTTCGACCGGCTGGAGCGCCGGATCGCCGGACGGCGGGGGCCGGATGTCGCGGCCGGCGAGGCGCTCCCGTGAACATCTCCGAGCCGTTCATCCGCCGGCCGGTCGCGACCACGCTGCTCACGATCGGCGTGCTGCTCGCCGGCCTGTTCGCGTTCCTGAAGCTGCCGGTGGCGCCGCTGCCGCAGATCGACTTCCCCGTGATCCTGGTCCAGGCCCAGATGCCGGGCGGCTCGCCGGAGACCATGGCGACCACCGTGGCGGCGCCGCTCGAACGGCGGCTCGGCGCCATCGCGGACGTCAACGAGATGACGTCCACGAACTCGCTCGGCTCCACCCGGATCGTGCTGCTGTTCGGCCTGAACCGGGACATCGACGGCGCGGCGCGCGACGTCCAGGCGGCGATCAACGCGGCGCGCGCCGACCTGCCGGCCTCGCTCCGGCAGAACCCGACCTACCGCAAGTTCAACCCCGCCGACACGCCGATCATCATCCTCGGCATGACCTCGGACACGCTGACCCGCGGCCAGGTCTACGATTCGGCCGCCACCGTGGTGCAGCAGAAGCTGTCGCAGCTCCCCGGCGTCGGCAACGTCGATATCGGCGGCTCGTCCCTGCCGGCGGTGCGGGTGGAGCTCGATCCCACCGCCCTGTTCAACTACGGCATCGGCTTGGAGGGCATCCGGGCGGCGCTCGCCTCGGCCAACGCCAACTCGCCCAAGGGCGAGATCGACGCCGGGGGCCGGCGCTACCAGCTCTACGCCAACGACCAGGGCCGCAAGGCCGAGGATTACCGCGACATCATCGTGGCCTACCGCAACGGCGCCGCGGTGAAGCTCACGGATGTGGGCCAGGTGCTCGACGGCGTCGAGGACAAGCGCAACCTGGGCATCGTCAACGGCAAGGCCGGGGTGCTGCTGTTCGTCTACAAGCAGCCCGGCGCCAACGTGGTCGAGACCATCGACGCGGTGAAGAAGGCGCTGCCGCAGCTCACCGCGGCGCTGCCGGGCGGCATCGACATCAAGCTCACCGGCGACCGCAGCGCCACGATCCGGGCGTCGCTCGCGGCCACCGAGGAGACGTTGCTGGTGGCGGTCGGCCTCGTGATCCTGGTGGTGTTCGCCTTCCTGCGCTCCGGCCGGGCGACCCTGATCCCCGCGGTGGCGGTGCCGATCTCGATCATCGGCACCTTCTCGGCGATGTATCTGCTCGGCTACTCGCTCAACATCCTGTCGCTCACGGCCCTGATCATCGGCACCGGCTTCGTGGTCGACGACGCCATCGTGGTGCTGGAGAACGTCCAGCGCCACATCGAGGACGGCAAGCCTCGGATGGAGGCGGCGCTGATCGGCGCCCGGGAGGTCGGCTTCACGGTGATCTCGATGAGCCTGTCGCTCATCGCGGTGTTCCTGCCGATCCTGCTGATGGGTGGCCTGATCGGGCGGATCTTCCAGGAATTCTCCGTCACCCTGTCGCTGTCGATCCTGATTTCCTTGGTGTTGTCGCTGACCACGACGCCGATGATGTGCGCGCGGCTGCTGCGGCCGGAGGGGCACGGACGCGCGGCGGGACGCCGGCCGAACGTCCTGATCCGCGTCCTGGAGGGCGGCTTCTCCTGGCTGCTCGACGCCTATGCCCGGACTCTGTCGGTGGCGCTCGCCCATCCGCGGCTGGTGCTGCTGAGCCTGCTCGCCACCGTGGGGCTCAACGTCTACCTCTACATCATCGTGCCGAAGGGGTTCTTCCCCGAGCAGGATACCGGCCAGATGATGGGCGGCGTCCAGGCCGACCAGCGCATCTCGTTCCAGTCCATGGAGACCAAGCTCCGGCAGGCCACCACCATCGTGGGCGCGGATCCGGCGGTGGAGAGCGTCGTCGGCTTCACGGGCGGGCGCGGCACCAACTCGGCCAACGTGTTCATCGGGCTCAAGCCCATCGGCGAGCGGGCGCCGATCTCGGCCGTGATGGCGCGGCTCCGGCCGAAGCTCGCCCAGGTCGCGGGCGCGCGCCTCTACGTCTTCCCGCGCCAGGACCTGCAGATGGGCGGCCGCCAGAGCTTCGCCCAGTACCAGTACACCCTCCAGGGCGACACCGCCGAGGAGCTGTTCGCCGCCGCCCCCAAGCTGGTCGCCGCCCTCCAGAAGGACCCGACCTTCGCGGACGTCACCTCCGATCAGCAGGAGGGGGGGCTGGAGACCCGGGTGGTGATCGACCGCGCCACCGCGTTCCGGTACGGCATCACCCCGAACAAGATCGACAACACCCTGTACGACGCCTTCGGCCAGCGCCAGGTCTCGACCATCTACAACCCCCTGAACCAGTACCACGTCGTGATGGAGATCGCCCCGCGCTACCTGGAATCCCCCGAGACGCTGAAGCAGATCTTCGTCTCGACCTCCGGGGGCAACGCGCCGGGCGCGGCCATCACCAACGCGGTGGCCGGCACCGTCGCGGCGGCGGGCGGCGTCAACACCAACGCGGCCACCGGCACCAGCAGCCCGGGGAGCGGCGCCGCGTCCTCCACGGGGGCCACGACCGCCACGGGGGCGGTCGGCGGCCCGTCCACCGGAGCCGCCGCGGCGGCGGCCACCAACACGGCCGATGCCGCTTCGAACGCCGCCGCGATCGCGTCCGACTCCGCCCGCAACGCCTCCTCCAACGCCATCGCGGCGAGCAAGGGCGGCGCCTCCTCGAGCGCGCCGGTCTCGTCCGCCAAGGAGACCATGGTGCCGCTCTCGGCCTTCGCCCGGATCGAGCCGGGCAGCGCCCCCGTGCAGGTGAGCCACCAGGGCCTGTTCGTCGCCACGACGATCTCGTTCAACCTCGCGCCGGGCAAGAGCCTGTCGGACGCCACCGCGGCGATCGACCGGGCGATGGCGTCCCTGCGCCTGCCGGCGACGATCCACGGCGAGTATGCGGGCGCGGCCAAGAACTACGTGGCCTCGGCCTCGCGCCAGCCGCTGCTGATCCTGGCCGCGATCCTGGCGGTCTACGCGGTGCTGGGCATCCTGTACGAGAGCTTCGTGCACCCGCTGACGATCCTCTCGACCCTGCCGTCGGCCGGCGTCGGCGCGGTGCTGGCCCTGCTGGTGACCGGCACCGAATTCACCATCATCGCGCTGATCGCGGTGTTCCTGCTCATCGGCATCGTGAAGAAGAACGCGATCATGATGATCGACGTGGCGCTCGACGCCGAGCGGACCCGGGGCGCAAATCCCGTGGATGCGATCCGCGAGGCCTGTCTCGTGCGCTTCCGGCCGATCATGATGACCACGCTCGCCGCCATGCTGGGGGCCGTGCCGCTGATCCTGGCCACCGGCGAGGGGGCCGAGCTGCGCCGGCCGCTCGGCATCGCCATCGTGGGCGGATTGATCGTGAGCCAGATCCTGACCCTGTACACCACCCCCGTCGTCTACCTGACCCTCGACCGCCTCCGGCACCGGGTGCTCGCCCGGCGCCGCGGCGCCGGGCCCGGCGGCGCAGCGGCATTGCCGGCCGGAGAGTGATGCGTTCGTTTTCACGTGAAACACCGGCGGCACCCGCGCGCGCGCCTATGTCTTCGGGCTCTGCGGGCTCCCCTCACGCGTCGGCGACACATGAGGCGCAGGTCCACTGTCCCGTGCGGGAGAGGGACAGGGTGAGGGGACAGTTGTCTCCGGAAAGGGCGTATCCCTCACCCCAACCCTCTCCCGCACAGGAGAGGGGGTCCGCTGCGGCCCGCTCGCTGCTGACGGAAGAGCGTCTTCCCTACGGAGAGGGGGGAGGGAGACGCGCCCGCAGCCTCGGGCTGCGCCATATTCTCTGTCTCCCCCTCATTCCCGCCCTGGCGGGCTGCGTGGTCGGCCCCGACTACAGCCGCCCCTCCGTGGAGACGCCGCTCGCCTACAAGGAAGGCGGCAAGCGCGAGGACAGCCCGGCCGTCGTGGCGGCGCGAAAAAAGGGCTGGCGCGAGGCCCGGCCCAACGACGCGGCGGAGCGCGGCGACTGGTGGCGGGTGTTCAAGGACCCGACCCTCGACCGCCTGATCCGCCTGGTCGACGTCGACAACCAGTCCCTGCGTCAGGCGGTGGCGAATTACCGGCAGGCCCGGGCGCTCGTCGCCTCGGCCCAGGCCGCCCTGTACCCGACCGTCGTCGGCGCCCCGAGCATCACCCGGACCGGCAGCGGCAACACCGTGCGCACCAGCGCCGCGCTGCTCGGACAGGCCAGCTGGGAGCTCGACCTGTTCGGCGGCACCCGCCGGAACATCGAGAGCGAGGCGGCGCTGGCCCAAGCCGACGCCGCCACGATCGCCGCGACCCGGCTGACCATCCAGGCCGAGGTCGCGGCCGACTACCTGACCGTACGCTACGCCGACGCCCTCCAGAGGGTGCTCGACGAGAACGTCGCGAACTTCAAGAAGACGCTCGGCATCACTGAGAACCAGTACGCGGCCGGGGTCGCGGCCCGCTCGGACGTGATCACGGCGCAGACCCAGGTCCAGACCATCGAGGCCCAGGCCATCGCGATCCGGCTGACCCGGGTGCAGTACGTCAACGCCATCGCGACCCTGATCGGGCGCCCGCCCTCGGAGGTGACGATCCCGGTGGCCGGCATCGGCCGCAACCCGCCCCCCGTCCCGGTCGGGATCCCGTCCGACCTGCTCGAGCGGCGGCCGGATGTCGCCCAGGCCGAGCGCCTGGTGCAGGGCCAGAGCGAGCGGATCGGCGTCGCGGTCGCCGCGTTCTACCCCACGGTGACGATCTCGGCCCAGGGCGGCGTCTCCGGTCTGACCCGCAACGGCCTGTTCTCGGCCGCCAACCAGGTTTGGTCCACGACCGCGGCCGGGACCGAGGTCCTGTTCGACGGCGGCGCCCGAACGGCGGCAGTCCGCTCGGCCGAGGCCGGCTACGACGCGGCGGTGGCCAATTACCGGCAGGTGGTGCTCGCCGCGCTGGCGGAGGTCGAGAACCAGATGGCGGCCCTGCGCATCCTCGGCCTGCAGCAGAATGCCCAGGACGCGGCAGTCGAATCGTCCCGCAAGGCCGTGGAGATCACCCTCAACGAGTACCGGGCCGGCACCCAGAACTTCACCACGGTGGTGACCGCGCAGGGTCTGCTCGTGAGCAACGAGATCAACGCCCTCCAGGTCCGGCTCAACCGCTTCACCGCGGCGGTCACGCTGATCCGGGCGCTGGGCGGCGGCTGGGACGTCCGCGCCCTGCCGAGCGATGCCGAACTGAAGGGTCCGACCCTGCCGATCGACAGGGGCGGCCAGGCCGTCCGCCCGGACGAGTGAGGCGCACGATCCTGGACCCTGATGTCGGGCTTTGCCCAGGTATCAGGGGCTCCGCCCCCGAACCCCGCCGAAGGGCTGAGCCCTTCGGGATCCCGGATCAGCCGTGTTCCGCGTGGCCCGGGCAGGGCTGCACCTCCACCGTGACGTGGCTCAGGCCCCGCACCCCGGCGAGCCGGGCCTTGTAGTGCGCGGGCGGCTGCGGGTTGTCGCTGACGAGCGCGATCACCGCGGCGCGGTGGCCCGGCCCGACCTGCCAGAGGTGCAGGTCGCTCACCCGGTCGCCCTCCGTCTCCAGGCGGGCGCGGATGTCGGCCGTGGCGGCCGGGGACGGCCGGGCGTCGAGAAGAACGAGGCCCGCCGTGCGCAGCAGGGTCCAGGACCAGGCCAGGATCACCACCGTGCCGACCAGGCCCATGGCCGGATCGAGCCAGGCGAGGCCGAGATAGCGCCCGCCCAGCAGGGCGGCGATCGCCAGGACCGAGGTCAGCGCATCGGCCATCACGTGGATGTAGGCGGCGCGGAAGTTGGTGTCGTGGCCGCCATGCCCGTGTCCGCCATGGTCGTGGCCACCATGACCGCCATGGCTGCGGCCGCCATGGGCGTGGCCGTGATCCCCGTGGTCGTCGTGCAGGAGCCAGACGCTGGCGAGGTTCACAACGAGGCCGAGGACGGCGATCGGGATGGCCGACCCGAAGCCGATCGGCGCCGGGTGGAGCAGCCGGTCGAGGCTCTCGGCGCCGATCAGCAGGGCGATCAGGCCCAGGATGATCGCGCTGGCGAAGGCCGCCAGATCCCCGAACTTGCCGGTGCCGAAGCTGAACCGCGGATCCGCCGCGTGGCGCCGGGCGAAGCGGTAAGCTAGCGCCGCGATGCCGAGCGCCGCCGCATGGGTCGACATGTGCCAGCCGTCGGCGACCAGCGCCATCGAGCCGTACCAGGTGCCGCCGACGATCTCGACCACCATCGTGGCTGCGGTCAGCGCCACCACCGCCCAGGTCCGGCGCGCGTGCCGGTCATGACGGTCTCCCAGGAACACGTGGCCGTGGCTCCAGGGTTCGAGGGAATGGGTATGCATGCGCGATTCTCCACCGCTGTCCGATCGCAGCAGCATAGAGACACGCGACAGGAACGGGCATTGCTACCGGTGGGTTGTCACGCCGATTTGCTGCAGTGCAGCCCGAAAGGAGCCAGGCATGGCCGAGCAGACGATAGCCCTCAAGGACGATGCGGCCAGCGGCACCAAGCCGGCGCCGCCCTGCACGCTGGTGATCTTCGGGGCCGGCGGCGACCTGACCAAGCGCCTCCTGATGCCCTCGCTCTACAACCTGGCCGGGGCCGGGCTCCTGCCGGAGGGTTTTTCCATCCTGGGCGTCGACCATTCGGACGGCACCGACGAGTCCCTGCGGGACAACCTCACCCAGACCATGGAGGCGTTCAGCAAGGACCCGACCTCGGAGTTCCACGCCGACCACATCGACGCCAAGAGCTGGGGCTTCATCCGCGACCGGCTGCACTACCTGAAGGGCGATTTCGAAAAGCCCGAGACGTTCGCGGCGGTCAAAGACAAGGTGAAGGGCAGCGCGGTGTTCTACTGCGCGGTGGCGGCCCGGTTCTTCGGGACGATCGTGGACGGGCTCGGCCAGGCCGGCCTGCTCAAGCAGGAGGACGGCGATTTCCGCCGGGTGGTGATCGAGAAGCCGTTCGGCTCGGATCTCGCCTCGGCCCGGGAACTCAACGCCCGGATCCTGAAGCAGGCCGACGAGAGCCAGTTCTACCGCATCGACCACTTCCTGGGTAAGGAGACGGTCCAGTCGATCATGGCGTTCCGCTTCGCCAACGGCCTGCTCGAGCCGGTCTGGCGGCGGGAATACATCGACAGCATCCAGATCACCGCGGCCGAGACCGTGGGCGTCGAGGAGCGCGGCGGCTTCTACGAGCCGACCGGGGCGCTCCGGGACATGGTGCCCAACCACATGTTCCAGCTTCTCTGCATGGTCGCCATGGAGCCGCCGAACTCGTTCGACGCCGAGGCGGTGCGCTCGGAGAAGGCCAAGCTCGCCCAGGCCGTCCGGCCGATCCCCCCGGAGGACGCGGTGCGCGGCCAGTACACGGCGGGCACCTCCGAGGGGCGCGACGTGCCGGGCTACCGCGACGAGCCGCACGTCGCCAAGGACTCGGTCACCGAGACCTACATCGCTCTCAAGCTCAACATCGAGAACTGGCGCTGGGCCGGCGTGCCGTTCTACGTCCGCACCGGCAAGCGCATGACCGGGCGGCGCACCGAGATCGCGGTGCTGTTCAAGCCAGCCCCGTTCAAGATGTTCGAGGACACGCCGAACGCCGACCTCGGACCCACGGTGATGCGGATCATGATCGACCCGGACCACGGGGTCGGCACCGAGTTCAACGTGAAGGTCCCGGGCCCGGAGATGAAGATCGGCCGGGTGAGCGCCGCGTTCCGCTACAAGGACTTCTTCGCCGACCAGCCGAATGTCGGCTACGAGACCCTGCTGTACGATTGCATGATCGGCGACGCGACCCTGTTCCAGCGGGCCGACAACATCGAGGCCGGCTGGTCGGCGGTGGATCCGCTGCTCAAGGGCTGGCCGCAGGCGGACGTGAAGCCCTATCCGGCCGGCAGCACCGGGCCGAAGGACGCCGACGACCTCCTGGCCCGGGACGGCCGCCACTGGCTGGGCCTCGACGGCAAGACGGATTGAGGACCGTGACGACCGAATGACCGGACGGTTTCACCCCAGACCCCGAATTGCCGCAGACCGAACGGGAGGCATGGTTCTGCTGTCAAGTACAGGTGGGCTTGGCTTCAGCGAAGGCCGGCCGCCTGATCGGCACGGAAGAGGTCGACGCTCGGTTTGCGGCCAAGCGCGCATCTACGCAGCGACGTCTCGATGCTGCGAAGGACGGTGCCGGTCTGGACGCCCAAGGCGTCCCGACCGCCTGATGCCGCGGTTCGAAACCCAACGCTTTCGCAGTGTCCGGGCCGGCACATGACCCGGTGGTTTCGTAAACGGTGTTGATCCCTCCACCCCGTCATTCCGGGGCCGCAAGGCGGAGCCCGGAATCCATAAACGCAGATCGGGCAGGACCTTGCACCGTCAGCGGCACTGGATTCCGGGCTCGCCTGCGGCGCCCCGGAATGACGGGGAGCGACAGGACCACCTGTGCAAAGGCCCGGCGTCGCCCCTCGAGCAGGATTGGCTGGCTCAAAGATCTTGAAAGGGCTGAGCCCTCTGGGAACCCTGATCTCAGCGCCGCTTGAACGGCAGCATCGCGGCCACGGCGAGGGCGTCGACCCGGTTGTTCAGCGGGTCGCTGGCGTGGCCCTTGACCCAGTGCCAGGCCACCTCGTGGCGGGCGTTGGCCGTATCGATCCGGCGCCAGAGGTCCTCGTTCTTCACCGGCTTCTTGTCGGCGGTGCGCCAGCCCCGGGCCTTCCAGTTGTGGATCCAGCTGGTGATGCCCTGGCGCAGGTACTGCGAGTCCGTGAACAGGTCGACCCGGCAGGGGCGCTTCAATGCCTCCAGGGACTCGATCGCCGCCAGGATCTCCATGCGGTTGTTGGTGGTGTGCGCCTCGCCGCCCGAGAGCTCCTTCTGGGTATCGCCGAAGATCAGGATCGCGCCCCAGCCGCCCGGTCCGGGATTCCCCGAGCAGGCGCCGTCCGTGTAGATCTTCACCCGCATGGGCTCGGTTGCGGTCTCGGTCGTCTCGGTGCTCATCCGTCCCTCAGACCTGCCGCCCGTAATCCCGAGCGTCCCGCGCTTGGCGATGGAATGTGAGCCGGCGATCGAACTCCCGCGGGTCCAGGGGCTTCACCAGGGCGCCGGGCGGCACGTTGAGCCAGTCGACCAGGCGGGTCAGCATGAAGCGGAGCGCCGCGCCCCGGCACAGGATCGGGAGGGCCGCGACCTCGTCGGGCTCCAGGGGCCGCACCGCCTCGTAGCCGGCAATCAACGCCGCGGCCATGTCCCGGTGGAAGCTGCCGTCGGCCTCGAAGCACCAGGCGTTGAGGCAGACCGCGAGGTCGTACGCGAACGCGTCCGTGCAGGCGAAATAGAAGTCGATCAGCCCGGAGAGGCTGTCGCCGATGAAGAACACGTTGTCGGTGAACAGGTCCGCGTGGATCACCCCGCCCGGCAGGTCCTGGGGCCAGGCGGCTTCGAGCAGCGCGAGGTCGGCGCGGGTGCGCTCCGCCAGGCCCGGCGTGACCGAATCAGCCTGGGCCTCGGCCTGGGCGAAGAGCGGGCGCCAGGAGTCCACCGACAGGCTGTTCTCGCGCACCATCGCGAAATCGGCGCCGGCCGCATGCAGCTCGGCGAGCGCCCGGCCGAGTTCCCGGCAATGCCCAACGCCGGGCGTCTTGACCGAGACGCCCTCCAGGAAGCTGACGATGGCGGCCGGCCGACCGCAGAGCTGCCCAAGCGCCGTGCCGGCCCGGTCCCGCACCGGCTGCGGACAGGCGAGGCCGCGCGCGGAGAGGTGCTCCATCAGCTCGATGAAGAACGGCAGGTCCCCCGCCCGCACCCGCTTCTCGTAGAGGGTCAGGATGTAGGAGCCCTGCGTCGTCTGCAGGTAGAAATTGGAATTCTCGACGCCCTCGGCGATGCCCTTGAAGGAGAGCAGGGTGCCGATGGAATAGGCGGACAGGAACTCGGAGAGCGCCGCGTCGGATACCTCGGTGTAGACGGCCACGTGTTCGCGCTCGTGTTTCTTCTTAGAGTTTCAGGATCGTCGACAGGCTGCACAGCGACCCGACGGACCCGGCTTTCCGACTCGCCGCCTCATCCTGAGGTGCTGCAGAGCATCCCAGCCGGCCGCACGGATCCCCGGAGGTCTCCTCCGAGCCCTCCGCTGCGCCCCGTCACCTCGGGATGAAGGGGGCGGACGGGATAAGCCCCCTCCTGAGTCGGGGCCCGGATCCTGGCGCGGCCTACTCGGCCGCTTCGCTGCGCAATTCGCGCGGCAGCGGGAAGACCATGTCCTCGACCACGGTCGAGACGGTGTCGACGATCACATCGTAGCGCGCGGCGAAGGCCTCGATGATCTCCTCGACCAGCACCTCGGGGGCCGAGGCGCCTGCCGTGAGGCCGAGCTTGCGGATGCCCTCGAAGGCCGGCCAGTCGATCTCCTCGGCGCGCAGCACGAGGCGGGTGATCGGGCAGCCCACGCGCTCGGCGACCTCGCGCAGGCGCTGGGAGTTCGAGGAGTTCGAAGAGCCGACCACGATCAGGGCGTCCACCAGCGGGGCCACCTGCTTCACCGCCTCCTGGCGGTTGGTGGTGGCGTAGCAGATGTCGTCCTTGTGCGGCCCGGTGATGTTCGGGAACTTCTTCTTGAGCGCCTCGACGATGTGGCGGGTGTCGTCGACCGACAGGGTCGTCTGGGTGACCCAGGCGAGGTTGTTGGGATTCTCGGGCGTCAGGGCCTGGATCTGGTCCAGATCCTCCACCAGGGTGATCGAGCCCTTGGGCAGCTGGCCCATGGTACCCACCACCTCGGGATGGCCGGAATGGCCGACCAGCAGCACGTGGCGGCCGCGCTTGTGGTGGATCTCGGCCTCGCGGTGGACCTTGGTGACCAGCGGGCAGGTGGCGTCGATGGTCGTGAGCCCGCGGGAATCGGCGTTGGCCGGTACCGTCTTCGCGACGCCGTGAGCGGAAAAAATCACCGGGGCGCCGCTGTCGGGCACCTCGTCGAGTTCGCGGACGAACACCGCGCCCTTCCGCTTCAGGCTCTCGACCACGTACTTGTTGTGGACGATCTCGTGGCGGACGTAGACGGGGGGCCCGTAGAGGGCGAGAGCCCGCTCCACCACGTCGATGGCCCGCACCACGCCGGCGCAGAAGCCGCGTGGGGCACAAAGCAGGATCTCCAGCGGCGGCTTGCCGGTGGTGCCCTGAGCGGGCGCGAGGGACGCGAGGTCTGCGGTCATGGTGGCGATGTGGCGAGGGCGGGGCTGTCCTGTCAACGGTCCTAGACTGCGAACCGGGCAGGAAGACGACCGCGGAGCGTCCCTGTAGCACGTTTGCCGCGCGTTTTGGACCCGGGGTGCCCGGATCCTTGACCTAGAGCCGCCGAATCCCGGTCACCGCCCCGAAACTGTTCTCCTGGATTCGGGCGACCGCGCCGGCCAGCGGCTCCGCCGCCACCGCCATGTGATGGCCGTTGGCGTGGATCAGCGTCTCGGAGTCGCGCATCAGCCCGACATGGCCGCGCCAGAACACGAAGTCGCCCCGGCGCAATCCGTCGAGGCCGAGCGGCAGCGCCCGGCCCAGGGCCCGCTCCTGCATGTCGGCGTCGCGCGGGCAGGGGAGGCCGGCGGCGTCGAGGCAGAGCTGCACGAGACCCGAGCAATCGAGCCCCAGGCTGGTGCGGCCGCCCCAGAGATAGGGAATCCCGGCGAGCCGCTCGGCCGTGGCCGCGTAGTCGGGCTCGTGCTGCGCCAGCGGGGCGCAGTGGCGCGCGAAGACGTAGCCGTCGGGGGTCTCGAGATAGGCCCCGGCCTCGCCGGTGACGACGAGGCGCGCGCCGAGGCTGAGATGGGCGCGCACCGGCCGCTTCAGGTCGGGCTCGGGATACAGGAAGGTGCGCAACGCCGTGACCCTGTGGGTCGGCTCGGGCGCGGCGGGGCCGAGGCAATCGGCCGGCAGGTAGCCGACATAGCCGTCTCGGACGAGCTGCACGAAGGCGAACCCGTCCTGTTCGGCGTAGAGGTCCACGGCGTCGCCGAGCAGCGCCTCGGTGTCGAGCCCGGCCTCCGGCGACGGCGCCCGGCGCAACGGCGCCGCGGGCGCCACGACCCGGCGCGGGGCGGCGGCGACGAAGCGCTCCGCCGTGACCCGGCCGCGCAACCGGATGTCGGCGACGTCCGGACGGGCCGGGGTGAGGCGGGGATCGAGTGATTCGGCCATGGCGCGCGAGCCTAGCGCATCGTCCAGGGGATCGGATCCCGGCCGATGCGCGCGGTCTCGGGTATCCTCGCATCCCGGAGGTTCGGCTCCTCCGTCGGCACGACGCTCCGGACCGTCGCCGCCCGGTCCGGGACGGGGATCGCGACCCCCGTCTGGCACCCCGCGCGGGCACGCGCTATTATGCCGCAGCGCGATGCCGACCCACGCGCGGATGATGTTCGCCCTGTGGAGCGAGGGCAATGGCGTGCCGTATGCGGTATTCCAGCCCACGACATGTTCCCCGGACGGGCAACCGCCGATTATGATGCACTGCACAACCGGCGCGGAAGGCGCTATGTCTGTTCGATGATGACCGCGAGTCGCCCCGTGAAGAAGACGCAGAAGAGCTTCGCAGACCTGCCGCCGATCCGCGTGCGCCGCGAGCCGCCCACGGTGAACGAGGCGGTCGCCGCCGCCCAGGACCTCGCCGACGATGTCGAGCAGCAGGTCGAGATCGCCGCCGGCCTGATCGGGCTGCCGGCCGACGAGGTCCGCCCGCACGTCCTGGCGGCCAAGAAGGCCCGGCCGGAGCGGGTGCCGGAGCGGATCCTGACCCATGCCAGCCCGAGCCGGGCGCCCCGCACCGTCGTGGTCGAGCGCCGTACCCGCCCGACCGTGGTGATCGAGCGCCGCACCCGGCCCCTCGCCCCGCCGCGCTGACCGGTCCCTACCGGCGGCGCGCCGGCTTCAGTCCGGCGCCACGCAAAGTCCCAAACGATCAATCGGCGGTCTGGACCGACCAGGTGGCGTGGCGGATGCCCGGCGCCTTGGCGAGATCGGCTGTCACCGCATCCAGCTCGCTCGCCTTGACGGCGCTGGCCGTCAGCGTCGCGACCACGTCGACCGCGCCTCCGCCGCGCTCCTCGACCTCGACGTTGCTGACCGGATAGTTCGCCGCCTCCAGGCGCTCGACCAGCAGATCCTGGGCGGGGCCGGCCTCGCCGGGCGCGGTGGTCACCTGCACCTCGTAGGTCGCCTCGGTGGAGGATTCGCGGATCGGGGCGCGGTTGATGGCGTTCACCAGGGGCCGGAGCGCCGTGTTGCAGGTCAGCACCGTGACGGTGACGAACACCGCCTCCAACGGCAGGTCGGCGCCGCAGAACGCCCCAACGGCGGCGGAGCACCACAGGGTGGCGGCCGTGTTGAGACCGCGCACGTTCATCCCCTCCTTCATGATCACGCCGGCGCCCAGGAAGCCGATGCCGGAGATCACGTAGGCCACCGTGCGGACCCCGCCGTCCGGGCCGGTCAGCCGCATGCCGAGATCGACGAAGGCCGAGGCGCCGATCGCCACCAGCACCGCGGTGCGCAGGCCGGCGGTACGCTGCCGGTACTGCCGCTCGGCCCCGATCGCCGTGCCGAGCACGAAGGCGACGATCAGGCCGATGGCGGATTTGAATTCCTCGGGGATGGCGGCGTAGCTGGTCATGACGGTCTCTTGCGAGGCGAGAGGTGACGAAACCGTGACATCATGGCCTGCTGGGCGCGCCGTCCGGGATAGCGGATCCGGGGCGGCGCGCCAGGCCCTTGGTTTTGCATCACCTTTCTCCGGGAGCCGACAAAAGGACCCCGGGATGACGCCCGGCACGGACCGGAGGCAGAACCGGCCGGGATTGACGGCCCTACCGGGCAGCGGGCACACCGGCCTCAACCTGAGGATCCCTTGAGAATACGGGACCCGGGCCGAGGAGACGTGCAGGATGCAGGACACGGCCCCCGTGGCGGGTGTATTTTTCCGCGCCCGAGCGTTCTCCGCATGAGCGACGCCCTCGCCGAACGCCGGCCCGAGGCCGAACCGGACGCGGCCCTGCACGGGCGGGTCCTGGCCCTGCGCGACGGGCTGGAGCGCGGCCTGATCGGCAGCGCCGGCTTGGTCGAGCGTCTACTGATCGGTCTGCTCACCGGTGGCCACCTCCTGATCGAGGGCGCGCCGGGCCTGGCCAAGACCCGCGCGGTCAAGCGGCTGGCCGACGGGCTCGACGGCTCGTTCGCCCGCATCCAGTGCACCCCGGACCTGATGCCGGCCGACCTCACCGGCACCACCGTCTGGCGCCAGGACAGCGGCAGCTTCGAGTTCCTGCAGGGCCCCCTGTTCCACGCCCTGGTGCTGGTGGACGAGGTCAACCGGGCGCCGCCCAAGGTGCAGTCGGCCCTGCTCGAGGCGATGGCCGAGGGGCAGATCACGGTCTCCGGGCAGACCCATCCGCTCGCCGACCCGTTCATGGTCGTGGCGACCCAGAACCCGATCGAGCATGCCGGCACCTTCCCGCTGCCGGAGGCGCAGCTCGACCGCTTCCTGCTGCACGTCGTGGTCGAGATGCCCGACGAGGCCACCGAGCGGGCGATCCTCGACCTCGTGGAGGGCGAGATGACCCACCATGCCGAGGCCATGCCGGTGCGCCTGTCGCTGGCCGACGTGCGCGCCGCCCGGGAGGCGGCTCTGGCCACCTACGTGTCGCCGGCGCTCAAGGATTACCTGGTCCGCCTGGTGGCGGCGACCCGCACCGATACGGCGGCGCCGGACCTGCGGGCGATGATCGAGCACCCGGCCTCGCCGCGCGGCACGCTCGCGCTGATGATGGCGGGCAAGGCCCGGGCCTGGCTGCGCGGCCGGGACCACGTCACCCCGGAGGACGTCACCGAACTCGCCCGGGACGCGCTCTCCCACCGCATCGGCCTGACCTGGCGCGCGGCCGCCGAAGGCAAGACCGCCCGCGGCCTGGTCGGCGAGCTGGTGCAGCGGGTCCGGGCGCTCTGAGGGTGTTCGGGCTTTGGAACAGGAGCCGGAAACGCCCTCCCCCCTCTGCGGGGGAGGGTACCCTGCGCAGCAGGGGGGGGCGGGACGAAGTCCCGCAAGAGGGGCAGCGCAACGCTGCAGGCTTCGGCTCTCGGTGAGACCTTTCCGGACGCGTCGCTCCCCTCTCCCGACCCTCGCTGACGCGAGGGCCACCCTCCCCCGCAGAGGGGGGAGGGAGAACACCCGCCGTGCCTGCGGAGCCAAAGGCCCAAATCCCGAAAACCATCACCACGGGTTGCTCCCGGCCGGGATTGCGGTGCCGGCCTCGACCCGGCGGGTCTGCTCGGCGCGCAGACGCAGCTTGAGGAAGCGGCCGGGATCGTCCGGCAGGGTCTGGAGCCAGAGCCGGTCGGGGCGGATCTCGTGGGCCTCGAAGCTCTTGGTCACCCGGCGGACCTCGCGCTCGGGCGCCTCCGCGACCATGGCCGCACCGCCGCCGGTGCGGCCGCGCCCGGCCGCGTCGCCGGCCGAGCCCCGGGCCTGGCCCTTGCCGGCGTCGACCGATTGCTGCTCGGCCTTGCCGCGGCGGGCGACCTTGCTGTTGCCGGGCAGGGACGCGCTGGCGTTGGATTCCTTGTTGCCGGCCAGGCCTTCGCCGCTGGAGGCGGCGTTGATGTCGTTGTTCTGGTCCTGGTTGGCGGTGTTGTTGTAGCGGGCGCCGTATTGCGCGGTGCCGTTGGCGATGCCGCCGCCGGGGCCGCGGTCGATCACCTCGGCGACCATCCGGGCGACCAGGGAGCGGTTGGCCTGCGCGTCGGCGTCGCGCGGGTCGAAGCGCAGGGCCTCGTCGTAGGCGGCGAGCGCGCCCTCGAAGTCGCCCGCTCGCGCCAGCGCGTTGCCGAGGTTGTAGCTTGCCCGTTTTCCGCCGGTGCGGAACAGCGCGATCGCCTCGCCGTAGCGGCCGGCCTGGTACAGGGCGGTGGCGCGCCAGGCCGGATCGACGATCAGGTCGGCGGCGAGCCCCGGCAGGCCGAGCGCCATCAGCAGCCGCCCGAACCCGGTGCGGGGCTGCGAGACGGCGAGCAAGGCCACGAGCCCGAGGCCGGCCAGCGCCAGCCCGGCCATCCGGGCGAACCGGCGCCAGCCCGGGGGAAGGCCGGCGCGGATCGGGACTGCGAGACCGGTCCTGGACGAGAACCGCTCCATCACGCGCTCCTGCGGAACAGGACCAGGGCCGGCAGCGCCGCGAGCAGCAGCAGCCAGCGGCCGAGATCCGCATAGGCGAGTACGCCGTAGCCGCCGGCCGCGAGGTGCTGGGCGGTCCCGGCCCCGACCGCGTCGAGCACCGGGCCGGGCTCGGTGATGTCGGCGACGCGGCCGCCGCCGGCCCGGACCAGCGCGTCGAGGGCGGCCCGGTCGGGCTTCGGCGCGCCCGGTGGCAGCGGCTTGTCGGCGGGGACGAACAGGGCCTGGAGGCGCCAGCCGCGATCGGCGAGCGCCCGGGCTTCCCGGCCGGCCGCGTCGCCGATGCCTTCGCCGTCGGTGATCAGCACCACGTCGGCCGCGACCACGTCGGCCTCCGCCAGCGTCCGGCGGGCCAGCGCCAGCCCGCGCTCGGGATGGCTGCCGCGGTCCGGCACGGTGTCGGCGTCGAGGGCGAACAGGGTCGTGCCGAAGCTGTCCCGGTCGGTGGTCGGCGAGGCGGCGAGGTAGGCGTCGCCGGCATAGACGACGAGCGACACCGCCCGGGTGCCGGCGGCCTCGGCGATCGCTGCGGCGGCCTGGCGGACGCCCTGGAGGTTCCCGCCCTCGGTGACCGAGCGGGAGAGGTCCAAGACGATCACGGTCGCGTCGAGATTGCGGAAGGTCGCCGTATCGGCGCGCTCCACCGCGGGGCCGGTCAGCGCCAGCGCGATCGCCCCGGCGGCCAGGGCGGCGGCGCGGTTCGCCTGCCGCCGTCCGCCGAGCACGGCCCCGGCGCGGGCGAGATGGGCCATCAGGGCCGGATCGACCGCCCGCCCCCAATCGCCCAGCGGCGCCGCCCGCCAGGCGGCGCGGAGCGCCAGAAGGGCCACGACCGGGATGGCCAGGAACCACCAGGGGCGCAGGAACGCGAAGGCGTCGAGGGCGCTCATGCGGGCTGGCTCGCGACGGGCGGCGTGTCGGTCTGTCCGAAACGGGCGAGCGCCGTCCCTCCCCCCTTTGCGGGGGAGGGTGGCCCCTGCGTCAGCAGGGGTCGGGAGAGGGGAGCGCCGTATCCGGAAAGGTCGCGCAGAGAGCCGAAATCCGCGACGTCGCGCTGCCCCTCTCCCCCCCTGCTGCGCAGGGTACCCTCCCCCGCAGAGGGGGGAGGGAGGAGAGCGTTTGACCGGAACCCGAGCATCACACCCCCCTCCGGGTCGCCAGCAGGGCCGCGGCGGCGGCCAGCGCCAGGGCGGCGGGCCACGGCCAGAGCTCCCGGCGCAGCGGCAGGGGGGGCGCGAGGGCGCGGCCGCCCTCCAGCCGGTCGATCGCGTCGGCGACCCGGACGAGGTCCTCTGTGGTGCGGACCCGGAACGCCTCGCCGCCGCTGGCCTGGGCCATCTCGCGCAGGGTCTCGGTATCGACCACGTCCTGCTCGCCGTCGGCATCGGCCATGTCCCGGGGGCCGAGCGCGATCGTGTAGACCCGGATGCCCAGCTCCTTGGCCAGGGCGGCCACGTCCTTGGGGGCGGTCTGGCCGGCATTGTTGGCGCCGTCCGAGAGCAGGATCACGGCCTTCGCGGAGGGCGCCGCGGAGGGTGCCGCCGCGCCGTCGCCGTTCGTCGCGGGGTCCTTCGGATCGAGCCGGCGCAGGGCGAGGCCGAGGCCGTCGCCGATGCCGGTGGAGCGGCCGCTGATGCCGATGGTCGCCTCGTCGAGGGCGCGGGCGACCGCGGCGGTGTCGAAGCTCGGGGCGGCGGCCACGTAGGCCTGATCGGCGAAGATCACCAGGCCGATCCGGTCCCCGGCCCGGCGCCGGATGAAGTCGGTGCCGACGCGCTTGACCGCGGTGAGTCGGTTCACGGTCTCGCCGTCCAGGGTGAAATCGCGCCGCTCCATCGAGCCGGACAGGTCCATGGCGATCATGATCTCGCGGCCGGACGCCGGCAGGGCTGCGGCCGGCATCACCAGGCGGGGCCCGGAGAGCGCCACCACCAGGGCGGCCCAGAGGGTCCAGATCAGGGCGGCCCGGCGGCGGCCGCGGGCGGCGAGGTCGGCCCCGGAACGGGCGGTGCCGACCAGGGTCCCGGGCACCAGCAGGGCGCCGCTGCCGCCCTCCGTCTCGGCCGGGAGCAGGCGCGCGGCCAGCAGCGGCAGCGGCAGGGCGAGCAGGATCCAGGGCGCCGCGAGGTCGAAGGCCGAGAGCTGCGCCGTGAGCCAGGCGGGGAGGAGGCCGCTCATGTCCGCAACCGTCCGATCAGGCGTCCCAGCTCGGCGTCGAGCCCGTCGAGGTCGGGGTCCTGGCGCCGGTAGAGCCCGTCGGCCAGGACCCGGCCGGATCCGCGCGTGAAGAAGTCGGTGGCCAGGAGCGTGTCGAGGCGGGCGGCCCAGGCCGCGCCGGTCTCCCGGGCGGCGTCGTCCCCCGCGAGCGTCCGGGCGAGGCGGCGCAGCAGGCGCGCCTGCGCCACGAGACGGGACTCCGGATCGAGGTCGCGGGTGCCGGCAAGTTCGGCCAGCGCCGCCCGGCGCAGGCTCGCCCGGGCCCGGCCACGCAGGTAGCGGACGAGCCCGACCAGCAGGGCGGCGAGGAAGCCCAACGCCGCCGCCGCGACGACTTCCCCCTGCACCGCCCCGGCGGCGCCCCCCGGCAGGTGCAGGCCGCGGAGCTGGTCGAGGCTCGGGGCGATCTCGACGGGGTTCATCGGGCCGAGCCCGGATGTGGGAGACGCGGCGACACGGCCGGGCTTCGCTGGGGCACCATCCCGGCCCGACAGCCGGCAAGCACCGTTCGGGACGAGCCCCGAGCCTCACAGCACCGCATCGAGGCGCTCCATCAGCGGCGCATAGGCCTCCGGGCCGGCCTCGACGTCGAGGCGCACCCCGGCGATGCCCCGGCGGGCATAGTCGGCGAGCCGCGCCTCGGCGGTCTCACCCGGCAGCGCCGTCGGGAGCGCGGTGCCGCGCCGGCCATCGGCCAACGCGAAGGGATAGTAGCCCGGTGGGCGGGCGCGCTCGAAGGCGTCGCTCACCAGGATCAGCCGGATCGCGACCCGCTCGGCCAGCAGGGTCAGCGTCGCGTCGAAGCCCGGGCCCGGGGCGTCGAGGGCGCTGGCGATGACCAGATGTCCGCCGGCGGGCAGCAGGCTGCGGGCGAGCCCGAGGATCGGCTCCAGGGGTGCGTCGGACCCGGCGGCGCCGGCCGCCGCGAGGGCGTCGGCATGGGCCTGGGCCAGGGCGCCGGTCACCGCGATCATGGCGCGCTCGCCGCCGGCCGGGCGCAGCACCGTCGGCGCCCCCGAGGTCGCCACCGCGAGGCCGACCCGGCCGCCATCGGCCGCCACCCGCCAGCCGAGCAGCGCCAGGGCCTCGGCGGCGGCCACCGAGCGCAGGGTCCGGCGGGTGCCGAACAGCATCGAGGGCCGGAAATCGGCGAGCAGCACCACGGCGCGGTCGCGCTCGTCGTGATGGGTGCGCACGTGCAGCTGCCCGGTGCGCGCGGTGGCGTTGCGGTCGATGAACCGGCGGTCGTCGCCTTCGGACCAGAGCCGCACGTCCTCCGGCTCGGACCCGCGCCCGCGCCGCTTCGTGACGATGCCGCCGGGCAGGCCCGCCAGCGTCCGGGTCGCCGGCGCCGCGCCCCGCCGGGCGAGATGGCGCAGGCCCATCAGGGACTCACCCGAGAGATGGATGCCGTTCATTTGGGACTGGGCGGCACTCTCAAAACGCGCGCTCTTCCCTCCCCCCGCTGCGGGGGAGGGTGGGCC
>NZ_VRVG01000340.1:0-830 GCF_008040085.1 Methylobacterium sp. WL7
GCCCGGCGCAACGCCGAGGTCATCGCCGCGATGGGCCTGGAGCGGGCGCTGTGCCGGCGCTGGCAGGCGGCGCACGACGACTGCACCGACGCCCAGCAGCGCAGCGCCGACGTCGCCGGTGGCCTCGGCGCCGCGTCGAAGGCCTGCCGCATGGCGCTGCAATCCGGGGTGCTGGCGCTCGGCGCCTGGCTGGTGATCAACAACCAGGCCTCGGGCGGGATCATCATCGCCGCCTCGATCCTGGTGGCGCGCGCGCTGGCGCCGGCCGAACTCGCGATCGCCAACTGGCGGGGCTTCGTCGGCGCGCGCCAGAGCTGGGCGCGGCTGTCGCTCGCGCTCGATCGCATGCCGACGATCTCCGACCCGCTGGCGCTGCCGGCGCCGCGCGCGAGCCTGTCGGTCGAGGCGGTGAGCCTGATCCCGCCGGGCACGCAGCGCGCGGTGGTGCAGGATGCGAGCTTCCAGCTCGCGGCCGGTCAGGCACTCGGGGTGATCGGGGCGTCAGCGTCGGGCAAGTCGAGCCTGGTCCGGGCGCTGGTGCGGGTGTGGACGCCGGCGCGCGGCCGGGTCCGGCTCGACGGGGCGGCGCTGGACCAGTGGTCGGCGGAGGGGCTCGGCCCGCATATCGGCTACCTGCCGCAGGAGGCCGAGCTGTTCGCCGGCACGATCGCGCAGAACATCGCCCGGTTCGACGACGCCGCCTCGGCCGGGGCGATCGTGGCGGCGGCGGAGGCCGCGGGCACGCACGAGCTGATCCTGCGTCTCCCGCAGGGCTACGACACGCCGCTGGGCGAGGGCGGGGCCGGGCTCTCGGCCGGGCAGCGCCAGCG
>NZ_VRVG01000341.1:0-829 GCF_008040085.1 Methylobacterium sp. WL7
CCAAGGCGGCCACCGGTCAGGTCCGGGGGATTTTGGGCGAGATCCAGCGGGGCATCAACACGTCGGTGATGCTGACCGAGGAGGCGGTCAAGCGCGCGGCGGCCGGCAAGACGCGCTCGGACACGACGCAGCGGACGATCGAGGAGATCACCGCGCGGGTGGAGGAGAACGTGCAGACGTTCCAGCAGATCGTGGCCTCGACCAACCAGCAGCAGCTCGGGATCGAGCAGGTGATGGGCGCGCTGCAGAACATCCGCCAGGCCAGCCAGCAGACCGCGGCCGGCACCCGCGAGGTCGAGGCGGCCTCGGCCAACCTCACCGAACTCGCCCAGGCCCTCATGGCCCTGGCCGAACGCTACCGGCACTGAGGGCCGGCGCCGCCTTGCCCGCCGATATCCGCCAGCTCCTGCTCGCGGCCTTCGAGGTCGAGCATCGCGAGCACGTCACGGCGATCCGGGCCGCGCTCGGGAGCGCGACCCCGGACTGGAACGACGTGTTCCGCCGCGCCCACAGCCTGAAGGGCGCCGCCCGCGCCGTCGATCTCCCGGCCGTGGAGGCCGTCGCCCACCGCCTGGAGACCCTGTTCGAGCGGGTCCGCACCAACGCCCAGCCCGTCGACCGCGAGGCGGCCAACGCCGTCCACCTGGCCCTGGACCGGATCGAGAGCTACGTCGCCGGCCTCCAGGACGGGGCCGGGCCGGACATGCCGGCCGACGCCCTGTCGGCCCTGGGGCAATGCCTCGGCTTCCCCGGGGAGGCCACGGAAGACGCACCGCCGGCTGCGCCGCCGCCGCCGGTCGCGCGGGCCGTCGACCCCCCTGCCCCGCCA
>NZ_VRVG01000342.1:0-811 GCF_008040085.1 Methylobacterium sp. WL7
ACCCCGAACAGCCCCGCCCCGGCCGCAGAGAGCCCGAATGGCGGGTTCTCGACCAGCAGGGCCAGGGTGGCCCAGAACGCATTGAAGGCGGCGAACAGCAGCGCCTGCGACAGGCTCGCGGTGCGCAGGACCGGCTGCGACCGGGCGAGGTGCAGGATCGACAGCATCAGGGCGCGATAGCGCAGGGGATGGGTCTGGGGCGTGTGCGGCAGGGTGGCGCGGGCGATGCCCGCCATGGCGAGCGCCAGGAGCGAGGCGGCCAGGAACACCGCCCGCCAGCCGAGATGCGCCCCCAGGAACCCGCTCGCCGTACGGGCGAGCAGGATGCCGGTCAGCAGCCCGGTCATCACCTGGCCGACGATCCGCCCGCGGCTCGCATCCGGGGCGAGCTCGGCCGCGAACGGCACCGCCTGCTGCGCCGCGCAGGCGAGCACGCCGACCACGAGATGCGCCAGGGCCAGGCAGGCGAGGTTCGGGGCGAGGCCGACAGCGAGCAGCGCCACGGCGAGCCCGAGGCATTGCGCCACGATCAGGCGGCGGCGGGGCAGGGCGTCGCCCAGAGGCACGAGCCCGATGATGCCGAGCCCGTAGCCGACGAGCGCCGTGGTCGGCACCCACAGGGCGGCGGCGTCGCCGAACTCGGACACGATCAGGCCGAGGAGCGGCTGGTTGTAATAGATGTTGGCGACGGCACCGCCAGCGATCAGCGTCAGGCCGAGCCGGGCCTTCGCGTCGAGGATGGTGGTCACGGCAGGATCGGGGGCGGGCAGGCGTGCCACCGCTTCAGGGCCGGCATGGGGGCCATCATGGG
>NZ_VRVG01000343.1:0-800 GCF_008040085.1 Methylobacterium sp. WL7
CCCCCGCAGAGGGGGGAGGGAATGCCAGCGCAACATCCGGTCCGGCCTGCAACCCCCACCCCTCCGACGCCGTTGTCAGCCCGGGCGGACCCCGCCCCGGAGGGACGCTTATGGGTTTGCTCGAATCGGCGATCGGCGGCGTGCTCGGTCAGGTGTTCGGCGGCCAGAAGCAGGGGGCCGGCGGGATGTCGCCCCTGGTGAAGGCCCTGCTGATGCTGCTGCTCGCCAAGGGCGCCAGCGGCGGCTTCGGCGACATCTTCGGGCGCGGCCATCAGGGTGAGCCGGGGCCCGAGGCCGACCGGTCCGGCGGCGCCGGCCCCTACGGGCGCGATCCGGGCCAGCACCCCGCCGATGCCGGCGGACGCGGCGACCCGGGCGACATCGGCGGCTGGGACCAGTCCGGCCAGCGCCGGGAGGCCGGCCCCTCCGACCCGTCCCTGCCGCCCGGCGATTTCTCCGACCTGTCCGGCATGCTCGACGGCCCGGGCGAGTCCGGCCCGGCCCGGGCCGGCGCCGCCCCGGCCCCGCGCGGCGGTTTCGGACAGGATGAAGGACAGGGCGACCTGGGCGGCCTCGACGGCCTGGTCGACCGCTTCCGCCAGGGCGGCCTCGGCGACGTGATCGAATCCTGGATCGGCCACGGCAGCAACCGCCCGGTGGCCCCGGCCCAGCTCGCCCAGGCGCTCGGCCCCGACACCCTCGACACCCTCCAGAGCCAGACCGGGATGGACCGCGAGACGCTGCTCTCGCAGCTCGCCCAGGCGCTGCCGGAGGTGGTGCACGCGCTCACGCCCCAGGGG
>NZ_VRVG01000344.1:0-762 GCF_008040085.1 Methylobacterium sp. WL7
TGTCGACCGCGGCGATGCCGTTGAAAGCGATGTCCGAGACGTTGGGCGAGATGATCGGGTTGATTGCGCCCTGCTGCGAGACACGAACGATGCCGCCGAACCGGCGCTCACGCACCTCGTCGGGGTTCTTGATCGCGCTCTCTAGCACCTCCCATTCGGGCATGATGGAGGCGTAGAGGCTGTCAAGGCCGCCGCGCCAGAGCGCAGTCGAGACCCGCTGCAGGTCCATGACCTTGTCGGAGATGGACGCGCCCATCCAGCGATGCGGGACCATGTAGGGCTTGAGATCGACGAACGGACGCTCGTCGGTCCACGGCTCCTTAGCCAGGATCTCGCGTCCGCCCGGCCCGCCGGCGCGCACGACGCGCACGCTCTCGGCGATGCCGTCGCCGTCGAGATCGCAGAAGCCGTAGGCCTCCGTCACCTCGACCTCTTCCATGGCGCCGAGGCCTTGGCTGCGGTCCACGTCCTCGCGGTCGCCGAACCCGCGCTCGTAGCGCTCATAGGGCCGGCCGGAATAGGAGGGCAGTTCCTCGACGGTAGCGCGGTCGTAGCCCTGCTTGATCAGGTCGGAGCGCGTCAGACGCGAGCGCTGCCAGACCCACGGGGCTGTGTCGATCGTCTTGCCCCGCATGGAGATGCCGAAGTCCTCCGGCGCCACGGTCTCGACCTTCAAGCGGCCGTTCTGCGTGACGCGGCGTATCTCGATCTCGTAGAGGGTGACCTCCTGCGCGGGCATGCCGGGCTGGCCACCGATCATCT
>NZ_VRVG01000345.1:0-753 GCF_008040085.1 Methylobacterium sp. WL7
GGGCTGTAGACGCCCATCGCCCGGGCGCCGTCGGGGGTCGCCAGGATCACCGGCACGCTCTGCTCGCCCGGCCCGGCCGAGAGCGGCTCGGACCGGCCCGTCGCCGGGTCGAGGTTCCAGAACGCGGTGAAGTCCGGCGGCATGTAGGCGGTGGCCGCCTCGAAGGTCGCCGATTCGTGGGCCTGCGCGGTGATGTAGGTGACGCGGTACGCGATGGCGTTGGCCACCCCCGCCGCGCCCAGGGTGACGGTCTTGGCCAGGACGTCGTCCGAACGGGGGCCGGCATGGGGGCCGGGTCCCTTCGGGCAGCTGCCGGTGACGCGGCCGGGCTCGATCCAGTAGGCCATCTGCGACCGGGTCTGGAGCGTGTTCGGGCCGAGCTTCAGCTCCGTGAGCAGGGTGGTGCTGCGCGGGCCGGTGCCGTCGGAATCGCTGCCCGCCTCGGTGGGGTTCAGGCACTCGCCGTAGCCGTCGTAGGACGAGGCCGATTGCAGCTCGCGGCCGTGATCGTGGGCGTTGATGAACTGCGTGCCGCCCCAGGTCAGGCTGTCGATGGCGCCGCCCGTCCGGGACGAGACGCCGACGGTGATCGGCGATCCGTTGAAGGCCCGGCTGATCGTCGCCCGGCCGCCGGGCTCGGGCCAGGCGATCGACGGCGCATCCTCGGCCTGCGCGGCCCCGGCGAGGCCTGCGAGCAGGAGCGCGGCGGGCAGGGGACGGGGCAGGCGGGTCGGTGCGGGCATCGGCGGCTCC
>NZ_VRVG01000346.1:0-740 GCF_008040085.1 Methylobacterium sp. WL7
GGACAGGCGCGCCCGGCGCCTGTCCGGGCGGCTGCACGGGACGGCCGGGCACCCCCGGCGCCATGTTGGGCGGCATCGGTCGTCCCGGCTCCGCACCGGGCTGCTGAGAATCGAGGCGCTGCACCGGACGGCCGGGTACGCCGGGCGCCGTATTGGGCGGGGCAGGGCGTCCGGGCTCGGCGCCGGGCTGTGCGTCCGGGCGCTGGACCGGACGGCCCGGCGCGCCGGGCGCGGCGTTGGGCGGCGGCGGTGCCGCGCCGGGCCCGCCGGGACGCTGGGTCGGGGCCTCGCGGTCGGGAGCGCCCTCACGGCGCTGCGCTGGGTTATCCGGCGCGCCCCCGGGGGGGGCGCGGTCCTGATCCAGCCCCCGGCGATTGCGATCGGGGCCGCGCTGCGGTTGCTCCGGTGCGTCCGGCGCCGGACGGTCCTGATCCCGCAGGCGGCGGTCCTGATCGGGCCCGCGCTGCGGCTGCACCGGACGTTCGGGATCCCCCCGCTGCGCGGGCGACGGATCGCGCTGCGCGGGCGGCCGGTCGGGATTGCCGCGGTCCGGCCCGGGACGATCGGGCGCGCGCTTCTGGTCCGGCACCGGACGCTCGGGTGCCGCGCGGTCCCGGCTGTCCGGCTGGCGATCCGGTTGCCGCTCCTGCGCGGGCGGCGGCGGCGCGGGCCGCTGCTCGGGGGCACGCTCCCGCGGGGGCGGCTCGGCCTGGGGCTGCCGCTGGGCCGGCGGCTCGGGA
>NZ_VRVG01000347.1:0-736 GCF_008040085.1 Methylobacterium sp. WL7
CACGTAGCGGGAGGCGCGATCGATGGCGACGTACAGGTAGCGCTTGCGCGAGACGCGGTCGCGATCCTGCAGCTTGGGCAGGTGCTTCACATCGACGTGGATGAAGCCGACCTCGTAGTCCTTGAAGGTGCCGTGTGGCTTGCGGGCCTGCTCGGCGGGCGGCAGCCGATTAAGGCCCTGGGCCTTGAGGATGCGGTAGACCGCATCCCGGTTCAGGTGCGGCAGGAAGTGGCTGACGATGAAGGTCAGTGCATCTAGAGGAAAGCCGGTGGAGCGGCGGAGCACGCGCACGATGGCGCGCTCCTCATCGGTGGCTTTCCAGGGCAGCTTGTGGGGTCGAGCCGAGCGGTCCTGACACGCATCGGGACCGCGATTGCGCCATTTGCGGATGGTCTCGGTGGACACGCCGTAGCGCTTGGCCAGCACCCCGGAGCGCTCGTACGAGCGGGCGATCTCGGCGCGGACAGCCGGGGTGGTGCGAGCTTGGGGATGGATGGCGAGCATCAGCGGGCCGTCCTGGAAGAACGGCGGCGCACACCTGCAAACCGCCACGCATAGGCTTTGATCGCCCAACGCGCCGCATCCCAACGACGTTCCGCAACCAAACAACTAGCATTACAGTTGCGTTTTTGGCTTTTTCGTCGTCGGCGTGTTTTGCTGGGCTTACGGCGTCTATGTCCTGTGTCGGCTGACGCTCGGCGTTTGAGATGAGCGTTTCGGGCGGCCGCCTGATGCG
>NZ_VRVG01000348.1:0-729 GCF_008040085.1 Methylobacterium sp. WL7
GTCACAAAAAGACCAGTGACAGAACCGTTTCCGATTCCGTCACCGTATGCTTGCCGAACATGACCGCCAGGGCTGACGCTTTCGCGCCCCCAACGGCCACATTCCCTCTTCACGATGTCACTGATGTCTTCGCCAAACGGCACAACCAACCGAACCTTGCGGCCCTCGCTGATCGTCTGCCGCGGCAAACTGTGTTCCAGATAGCCAAGCTCGACACCGCATTCAGAACGTCGCCGCTACAGCAGCGCCAAGTTCCAAAAAAATGGTGGAGCCAGACGGGATCGAACCGACGACCTCATGCTTGCAAAGCACGCGCTCTCCCAACTGAGCTATGGCCCCAAGGGGTCGGCGCAGGCGGACGGAGCGTCCCGTGTCGTGGTGGGCCTGGGACGACTCGAACGTCCGACCTCACCCTTATCAGGGGTGCGCTCTAACCACCTGAGCTACAGGCCCAGAGCGATCGAGGTGCGCCGCACCGGCCTGAGGCCGAACGCGGTGCGCCGATCGCGCTATCTGGTGAGGAAGAGAAACGAGGACGGCGTCCGTCCCGCAAAATGGGTTCCGACTGAACCCTGTATCCAATGACCTTCGATGGATGAACTGACGTTCGCTGCGATCCGGCGGAGCCGGACCTCATATCCAAAGAAGAATCCTTAGAAAGGAGGTGATCCAGCCGCAGGTTCCCCTACGGCTACCTTGTTACGACTTCACCCCAGTCGCTGACCCTAC
>NZ_VRVG01000349.1:0-720 GCF_008040085.1 Methylobacterium sp. WL7
AATTGAGCGTCAGCTTTATAAACAAATTCGCTGACTTTAAAGATTAATTGATCTGCACCAGTTCCGATACTCGTCGAAACCGGCGTTGTGGGACCATTCGAGCTTACCGTGCCACTTGCAGGCAACGACGGACTTGAAGAAACTGGCGGCACAGTCGTTGCAGGCGATGACGTTCCTAAAGGTTCACTTGACGTACCATCGTTTTTCGTTCCTGAGTCCAAATTACCCGACAAAGCTAGCGAGTAAATTGGCTCGATATAAGCTTTAACTGCCGCAGCCGTAGGATGGAGTCCATCTGAGTACAGTGCCGAATTCCCAGTTGCTTCCACGGAGCCCATCGTTTGACTTGACGCTATATCAGCAAGACTGTCAGCCCCCGCTCGACCTTTCCGAAGCAGATCGTTGTATTCCAATCTTGCGTTTTCTGAGGCCGCACTCCAGGGGAATGTACCTCCCTCGCGAGGCAAGATTGTTGCGATTATAACTTTGAACCCAGCGCTGTGGGCATCAGCTGCCAAACTCTGAGCATCTTTATAAAGCTCACTGGGACTTCTACCTTGTGCTAAATCATTAGTCCCGGCTTGAATAATCAGCAAGTTTCCGCCAGCGTTCAATTTTGGGTCAAAATCATTCAATATCCCGCCTTCGTAGACCCCTATCATATCACGCAGAGTCGCTCCACCTATCGAGTGATTTTCTACGCGATACTGATCATGGAGT